>CAZUQS010000234.1:0-2472 GCA_964622615.1 uncultured Candidatus Izemoplasmatales bacterium
TTGATACACGATTGTATGTGGTCCATCAATTACAGAGTCTTCTACTTCATTACCTCTGTCAGCTGGTAGAGCATGCATATATTTAACATTCTCGCTAGCAAGTGCCATCATTTCTTCTGTGCATTTCCAACCTTTATAAGATTCTAATAAGTCATCGACAACTTCATTAGATTGGTTATTCACCCAAGAACCCCAGTTCTTTGGAATGACAACATCTGCATCTTTAAATGCTTCTTCTATATTATGCGTTATTTTAAATGAACCATGATTCTCTTTAGCATGTTTTCTAGCTTGAGCAATTGCCCATTCTGGTAATTCATACCCTTTTGGGTACGCTAGTGTAACATCCATTCCGTATCTTGGGAATAGCAATATTTGTGTTAATGGCACGGATATTGGTTTTTTATGCGTTGTTGCATAAGCCCAAATAATCGAAATCTTGATATTTTTTGTTTCGCCAAACGCTTCTTGAATCGTCATCAAATCCGCTAATCCTTGCATTGGGTGATAGATATCACATTGTAAGTTCATAATCGGAACACTAGAATTCGCAGCCATTTCTCTTAGGAATTTGTTTCCAACTTCCCAAAAACAATTACGACAAGCAATACCATGTCCATAACTAGATAGAATCATTGCGGTATCTTTAGCGCTTTCGCCGTGAGATATTTGCATTTTTGATGTATCTAAGAATGTTGCATGACCTCCAAGTTGAGCAAGTCCAGCTTCCATTGAATTTCTGGTTCTAGTTGATTGTTCAAAAAACATTAAGAACGCAGTCTTATTCTTTAAATACGTTGTGTCAATGTTGTTTAAAAAATTGTATTTCATAATTTTTGATACTTCTAATAATTTGTCAATTTCCGGTTTTTTCCATTCTTCTAATGTAATGAAATGTTTTCCTTTAAATAATGGTTCCATTGTCTCACTCCTATTTATTTATATTTTTTATATACATGGAAGGTATTAATGCATACATTGCACATGCTTTCACTAAATCATCCTTAAATGTTTTTTCATTTGGCGCATGAGCTTCTTCTTCAGCTCCCGGACCAAATCCGATACATGGTATATTATATCTTCCCATAATCGAAACAGCATTTGTTGAAAAAGTCCATTTGTCTACAATTGGTTTTTCATCAAAAAGATTTTTGTATGCTTGTACGGTAGATTCACATACAACATGTTCTGCAGGTAAAACCCAAGTTGGAAAATACGATTCGGTAGGATATACCAAACCTGTATAAGAAGGTCTTTTATATTCGTACATTTCTACAACTGCATTCGCTGCTTTAACAGATGGTAATTCTTGAATCTCTTTGATAGCACTTTGATAGGTTTCTCCATCCGTTAGTCTTCTATCAATTGAAATCCAGCAGCCATCAGCTACTGCACATCTTGATGGAGAAGAAAAGAATACTTCACTTACCGTAAGTGATCCCTTACCTAAAAATTTATTATCCAATAAGCGTTTATGCAACTCTTGTAATTCCAGTAAGATTGGAGCCATCTTATAAATAGCATTGTCTCCTCTTTCCGGTGCAGAACCATGGCAAGATATTCCTGTAGTAGAAACCTTGATTTCCATTCTTCCACGGTGTCCCCTGTATATTCTACAGCTAGTAGGTTCTGTAATTACAACAAATTCTGGTTTGATTTTATCTTCTTCAATAATATATTGCCAGCATAACCCATCACAATCTTCTTCTTGTACAGTTCCTGTAATCAATAATGTATAATCATCTTCCAAACCTAATTCTTTGATGATTTTACCAGCATAAACCATAGAAGCCATTCCACCTTCTTGGTCTGATCCACCTCTACCGATGATGATGTTCTCATCTTCGTAACCCAAATATGGATCATAGTTCCAGTTTTTGATTTCTCCGACTCCAACTGTATCGATATGAGCATCCATAGCAATTACATGTGTTCCATGTCCAATTCTACCAATAATATTTCCCATTGGATCGATATTGATTTCATCAAATCCAACGAGTTCCATTTCTTGACGAATCCTGGATATAACTTTTTCTTCATCACAGCTTTCACTAGGTATTGCAATCATATCTCTTAAAAACTTTGTCATATCATCTTTGTATTCATTTGCTTTTTGTAGTATATCTTTAAAATCAATTTTCATATTTATTCGCCTCTAAGTTTCTTTATCATTTCATCATAATGGAAGACTTTGTTATATTCATCATCCCAGAATTTCATATTTTTCATTGCATCTAAATATTCTTTTTTATATCCGAATTTTAGCCAATCTTTTTCTTTTTGTTTGAATAGTTTTTCTTTCATTGACCATGAACGATAATCTTGAATATCTTCTTCACCAATTTTTCTGAAAATATCTTTAAACCATCTTCTAAGAACAAAATCTTCTGTATCTAAATATCTTCTACCCAGATCTTCGATAACAGAATCATAACGATCAAATCCATCTGTCGCAATCGTTACAACATTATC
>CAZUQS010000235.1:0-2456 GCA_964622615.1 uncultured Candidatus Izemoplasmatales bacterium
CCATTACTGATCAAACACTAACAAGCCTTTATACTACATCTTCATTTGTTATTACTCATGAACATGTGACCATTTCTGCATTAAGTTCTGCGGAGTTTTATTTCTCATTTACCATTTCTGAAACTTTAACTGGGAATGATTACCAAAATTTGAGGTTGAACATCGATAATCTTTATGTTCAATCGTATAGTTAGGTGGGATGTATATGAAGCGCAAAAGTCTATATATTTCTTTAGTTTCTTTGGTTTTGATACTATCATCATTATTGATGCTAGGGATTACATATGGTTGGCTTGCAGATGTAATTGATTTAAATTCAGGAATAATTTCGGTTGGAGACCTTAGGTACACAAAATCTGGTGCATTTGTATCAGATAGTCCTACACCAATCATATATCCAGGTTTTGAATTTGTTGACACAGCTTTATCCGTTAATAATCAATCTCCAATTGAGTCTCAATTGCGAGTGGAAATAGAATATACTAAAATAACAAATCCTCTGGGGGTATTAACTACTGAAACAGTTAGTTATACAAATGCTGTGGATGATCATTTATCAGTGACTTTCGATTCAACGTTTGTTAATAGTGGCGATTATTGGTATTACAATACTACAGATTATGTCGTTTTAGTAACATCTGGAGACATTGATATTATCTCCTCCATTTATTACGATGGAGATTTAACTGGAAACGATTATAATAATGCTTCCGTAACGGTAACCGTTACGATTGAAGTGAAACAAAGTGATAATGTAACATGGGCTGAATTAACCAGTTATGATTTTTCAACAGGATATCCAGCTTAATGGAGTTTAAAAGACTCCATTTTAATTAGGTGGTACTCATGAAAAAAACACTAAAAAAAGTAGCAAGCATAATTCCATATTTGATGTTACTTGCATCTTTTATATTAATCATACAAGTAGCTGTTTCTATTAAAAAAGGAGACTCTCCAACATTGTTTGGAAGAGCAGTTTTTGTAGTTGTATCTCCTTCAATGGAAGATACCATAATGGTAGGAGATATGATTTTTGTGGATACAACACCGAATAAATTAACAGTAGGAGATATCATATCATTTAAACAACCTGGTCAAGAAAATATTATCATCACCCATAGAATCATTGAGGTCAAAGAGATTGATGGAACTAAATACTATTCGACTCTTGGAGATAACAACTTTGAATCATTTGATTGGGAACTTGATTTTCCGGAAATAAATATTGTTGGTAAATACGTATCGAAATCTGCATTCTTAGGGGGCATATATGTCTATTTGTTTTCGAATGGACTTAATGTTCTTTTCATTGCGATTATTTTAGTGTTTGTTACAATCGGTGGTATGGAACTATATACGATTATTAAAACCATTAATATGAGTAAGAATAAAGATATGTTAGAAGAAAAAGAAAAATTGATCCAAGAAGAATTGGAACGATTAAGGCAACAGAAACAAGAAAAGGACAAATAATATGGAATTTATTGTATTGGCTAGTGGATCAAAAGGAAATGCAACATATCTAGAAATAGGTAATGAAAAAATCCTTATTGATTGTGGCCTTAGTTATAAACAAATCAATGATCGTTTAGCAGAAAAAGGAAAAACATTAGAGGGATTATCAAAAGTGTTTATCACTCACGAACATAGTGATCATGTTAGTCAATTGAGCATGTTAGCGAAGAAACATGATTTTGATATATATTTAAGTGAAGGAACTCTTAGTCACTTAAATACAAAACTTAAATACGTGATAGACGTAAGAAGATTTAAGGTGATGTTACCAGAAGAAGTTGTAGAATTCGAAAACTTTAAAGTTCTTCCATTCATGGTCTATCATGATGCGTTCGAACCATTCGGATATCGCTTCATTGAAAATGAAAAGTCTCTTGTGTATGTAACGGATACTGGCTACTTTCCACTTCGTAAATATCATTTAATTTCAAATGCAGAAGCTTACGTAATTGAAAGTAATCATGAAGTAGAAATGTTATTAGAAAGTAAACGACCATGGTTATTGAAGCGAAGAATATTGGATGATGAAGGTCATCTATCCAATGAAGACTCTGCAAATCTATTGCTTGATTTAGCAGGTGAAAAAACAAGAGTCATCATCTTAGCTCATTTATCAGAAGAATGTAATATTGAATACAAAGCATTAGAAGCCTATAATAAAGTGTTTTTAGAACAAGGTGTTGATATTTATTCTTATAGAATAATAGTAGCAAAACAAAACTATTCAACGGAAATTATTTCTGTTGAATAGTTTTTTCTCTAGAAAGCGCTTTTATCTTGATTTTGTAATTGTCTTTACAAGGGTTTTGCGTTATAATACGATATGGATTATGTGTAGATTTTTATAATATATATTAGGAGGTTGTTTATGAGAACAAAAAAAGTTTATCAGTCAATGGATGGAAATCAAGCTGCTACTCATACTTCATATGCATTTACAG
>CAZUQS010000236.1:0-2449 GCA_964622615.1 uncultured Candidatus Izemoplasmatales bacterium
CTTTAAATATAAAGCAAAAGCAATTATTATAGCAACAGGAGCATCCGAAAAGGTGTTGGCTTTTGAAAATAATGATTTACCAGGAATATATGGTGCTGGTGCAGTTCAAACCCTAATGAATTTATATGGGGTACTACCTGGACAAACTGTAGTTATGGTAGGCAGTGGTAATATCGGGCTGATTGTTAGTTACCAAATGATTCAAGCCGGTGTTAAAGTCAAAGCATTGTTAGAAGCATCCAGTCATATTGGTGGATATTTGGTGCATGCATCAAAACTAGTACGACTAGGGGTACCAATTTTAACAAAAACAACCGTGAAACGTGCAATTGGTACAAATAAAATACAACAAATTGAAACCGTGCAGTTGGATGAGAATTGGAATTATATAGCTGGAACCGAAACAGTCATTGACTGTGATGCACTTTGCATCTCAGTAGGACTTACACCTCTTCATCAATTGTTATCTATGGCAGATATTGAAATGATATATATTAATGAATTAGGTGGTTTAATACCGAAAAAGAATGAACACTACGAGACGTCGATGCCCCGTGTTTATGCATGTGGAGACGTTACTGGAATCGAAGAAGCATCCAGTGCCATGGTTGAAGGTAAAATTGCAGGACTTATGGCTTCAAGAGATTTGGGAAGAAGTCATCCAAACTTTGAAACCTTAGAACAAGAGTTCAAGGATCAACTGCAAAACTTAAGACAAGGCCCATGCGGTGAAAAAATACGAAGTGGTTTAAGTAGAGCAGGTGAATTGATATGATAAAAAGAACTGGGGTTCCAACGTTGGAACAAGTGAAGGATAAGTTTCCTAACATTGAGCAACTAATGAAGCCAAAAGCTATTATAGAATGTTATCAAGAAATACCTTGCAATCCATGTTCTACGAGTTGTCCTGTTGGGGCGATTACGATTGGAGAAGATATCAATCAGATTCCTATTATTGATTTTGATCGTTGTACAGGCTGTGGAATGTGTGTCTATTCTTGCCCGGGACTGGCCATTATGGTTGCGTCTATAAAAGAAGATAAAGCATATTTTAAAGTGCCGCATGAATTATTACCAAGACCTAGTGTTGGGGATATTTGGAGTGGTGTTAATCGAAATGGTGATATCATTTGTGACGCTATAATTGAACGTGTTATGTTAAATAAAAATACAGATTATACATGTGTGATTACTGCATCGATACCAAAAACATATCTCTATGATTTTGTTACAGTAAGGTGCCCACTATGAGTAAAAAAGATATTATAATATGTCGCTGTGAAGACATAACTTTAGAAGATATCCATAACTGTTTAAAAGAAGGATATACCACATTTGAAGAAATAAAACGAATATTACGAGTTGGTATGGGTCCTTGTCAAGGACAAACCTGTTCGGTATTAATACAAAGAGAAATTGCAACGTATATAAACAAACCATTGGAAGACGTGAAGACACATAAGACCAGACCTTTAATCGCTGGTGTTGTATTAAACGACATTGTAGGTGGAACGGATGAATAAAGCGAATATTGTTATTGTAGGAGCTGGCATCAGTGGATTGTCGATTGCATACAACCTTGCAAAAAAAGGAATGAAAGACATCGCTGTGATTGATAAGCAGTATATTACAAGTGGGTCTACTGGAAGATGTGGTGCAGGTGTGAGACAACAATGGGGTACAAGACTGAATTGCATTCTCGCAAAGAAATCAATCGAATTCTTTGAAACTGCACAAGAAGAATTAGGATATGATAAAGATATCGAATTCAAACAAGAAGGATATTTGATTTTATCGACTTCCAAAAAAGAAGATGAAGTATTTGATAAGAATGTAGCATTGCAGAACTCAATAGGGATTCCATCAAGGAGATGTACCATTGAAGAAGCATTAGAAATAGTTCCACATTTAAATCCAAAAGCGTTTACAAGTGCATCGTATTGTAATACAGATGGACATGTGAATCCATTTTTGATGAGTGAGGCATATTACTTAGCTGCTAAGAAATTAGGAGTGAAGTTCTACTTTTATGAAGAAGTCAAATCAATAGAAGTTACTGGTAGTACGATTCAAAAAGTAATAACAGATAAACATGAATTTTTAACTAATAAAGTAGTGAACGCTGCTGGAGGTTTTGCTAGAGAAATTGGTGAGATGGTAGGATTGGAAATCCCTGTATTCTCCGAAAATCACGAAATACTAGCAACAGAGCCAACTAGAAGAATACAAGGCCCAATGGTGATGAGTTTTTCAAAGAATATCTATTGCCAACAAGTCCCTCATGGATCATTTCTAATGGGAAGAGGGAACAAAGATGCTACGCGTGATCATGACATTTCAAGCAGTTGGCAATTTCTAGATGAAATGGCAAAAACAGTTTGCCATATCTTACCAGAAGTTGGAAAGTTACGAGTAATTAGAACTTGGGGCGGATCGTATAATATCAGTC
>CAZUQS010000237.1:0-2446 GCA_964622615.1 uncultured Candidatus Izemoplasmatales bacterium
CTATGGAATTTACTCTACCTGCAATTACCGGCTTCCCTGTTACCTTTTGAAGAGTATATAATGTTTTTATGTAATGATATACTTGTGAGGAATTAGATGTATAATCTATGCAGTCAACATATATTAAATAGTAATCACATGGTAACCCCGAAAGTACATTCAAAAAATATTCTTGTTCAGCTTTAGTTGTCAAAATATCTGCTCTAATCGAAAATCCACCTACTAAAGGTAACTCGATGTTTTCTTGTTTTAAATAATCTTTAGTTTCTTTTAATAATTTTACATCGATTGAAAACCAATTTTCATTTGAGTCATTTTTTATAGTAATTAAATTTGAATTGTTGCTGATATGAAATGGTGCAACAATTCCAGTAGGATTAAATTTCAATTGCTCAGAAACAACTGATTGAATATATGATTGTTTACTAGATAGTGTTTCTAAATCTTGGATTTCAAGTTTATTATATCCATCAGGAGCATATGGTAATGCAACCAAGCCTTTTACATCAGCAAAAGTATCATATGCTAGTCTCATCGTTGCTGGATCTACGATGAAAGGTGTTTTGGTATCTTGGATATGCTTTATTATACCTTTTTGTCTGTTCTGATGATTTATAGGATAAATACAGTAATCTAGCTGAAAGCCATCTTTGTAAAAATCTTCTAGAACCTTTTTTTCATTATACAAACGCAAGAAAAATGTGGGATCAAATATAATATCCTTAATTTGTACTTCATTTTTTGTACATAGAGCTTCTGAAACTATTTTAACATTATTTGGTCTTTTAAAATTATCTTTTTCAAGTAATTGGATTATTAGGTTATCAATATTATTTGGAATTGTAGGTTTAAACTGTGTCACAGACAAGGGTCGTTCATTTATAATTTTGTAATAAAGTTCTTCTCGTGATGTAATCCTGCCATAAGGTGCCTCATTTGTTAATAATTCAAAAAGGAGAACACCAAAACAATAGTAATCTGATCTATAATCAATATTCTTACTATCTCTTATTTGTTCAGGAGACATATATAACGGACTTCCAATTTGAGCACCGGTTGTTGTTATTGATGAAAAATCAATTATTTTTGAAAGACCGAAATCAACTATTTTTATTGTATTATCGTTTGTTAGAAAAACATTCTCTGGCTTTAAGTCCCTGTGTACAATCATATTTTTATGAATAGCATCTAAGCCATCAAGAATTTGAACGCCATAATCACAGCATTGTTCTAAGGATATTTCGCCTTGACTGGAAAGAATCTCTTTTAGATTATTACCATCTAAAAATTCCATTACCACATACATATATGTTACGTCTAATTCAGTGAAACTACCTGAATCAAAGACTTTAACTACATTTTTATGATTGATCCTTTTTAAGGCTTCTATTTCTTGTGTAATGCGATTATGTTGTTTATCACGTTTATATTCTTCAAAAACATATTCAAGAGCGAAAATTTTGATTGCATAATTTTCATTTTCTTTTATGCATCTGTAAACAGAACCGAAACTACCTTTCCCTCGAAATTCTTTTACTGTATAACCGTTTACTTTATTTCTAATCATATTTCACCTATTATACATTATTTTTTTATTTTATACATTGAATTTCCGAGGCCACGGATGGCCAAGGACTACAAAGCTCTTAAGCCGGGCATTGCACATAACGATTCGCGAGTACCCGAAGTTGCGAGGCTACTGCCGAGCAATTTGGGCGAAGGCGCTACTGCGCCGAAGCCGGGTACTCGCTGTTATCGGAAGTATTTTGTCCATAGCAAACAGCTTCTATTTATGCTCTAATGAATATTTAATTGTAGACAGTTTTTCCCAATTAGCCATAACGCAACTACTTAAACCTGAATAGTTAAACCTTAAAATTGCTTTTGGATATTTGTTATAGATCCAATGTTCCACAGAGATACCGCTACCATTACTTGTATTCGCATAATAAAAAATACCATCAACATAAGCACTTTCAACCCAACTGATATATTTTTTATTCTCTTTATCAGGTAATCCTAATATTTCAATTATTTTTTCCCTTGACATATTTTTGCTTACTGGAATTTCTATTATTTTTAATGGTATCTGTGTAAATTTATCATCTACAGAAATAGTAATTATAGCATTACCAGATTTCTTGACTTCGAATTTTCCATCAATGTCAATCGTTAAAATATCTTCATTGTTTGATTTAAACTTGACTATTTTGGTCTGACCATCAATTTTACAGTATTTATTTTGAATTGCTAGCTTTCCACTAAACTCAATAGGTAGTTGGTTTGAAAATAGGTAACTATATTTTATATAGGAATTGGGATCATTCTTTATAACATAAATAATATTTGCTCCATAATGGACTTTAATTCCTTCGTTACCAACATAGAATTCAACTGGTGATTTTACCTTTTCAAATAAAGCATCGAAATCCGAATCGTTTGTTTT
>CAZUQS010000238.1:0-2445 GCA_964622615.1 uncultured Candidatus Izemoplasmatales bacterium
TGATGTTCGTGGACGTAATAATATATCACCTTCTGACCCCAATAGTATTTCAAACTCATCAATATTACGATCATTGACCCTTTTTAACATCGCTAAAACTTGCCCCAACGTTACTCGATTACGCGAATCTATTTTTGATGAGAGTCCAATATATTGAAAACTTTCATTAACTATTTCTTCTTGTCCTTTCATAACAAACCTTCCCCAAAACAGAATTTGTATTGTAAATTAACTCACACAAATTATATGATTAAATGGGTAATTTTTCAAATGGGTTTTCCCACCAGGGTGCACGACAATTTCATAATATATTCCTCGAATGTGAATATGCTAAGTGTTCGACCTTTAAAATCGAATCAATCCTTAGGGTTAAACCGCCATCCTATTGATGCACAACTTTACTTTAATAAAGAATACGAGCAATCGCAGGGTTGAAAATCATATTCATTAATTCTTCAACGTTTCCCGTATATTCAATTGGAGAATCTCCATCTTCTAATAAGTAAAAATATTTAAAATTGTCATTCCTTGTTGCTTTTGTACAAAGAGCCAATTCTAATAAAAGCTCTCGATCAGTACACATTCCCAAGCGAAACATACCACATAAAATTGTTGGCGTTGTTACTATTCTTGGTTCATTTTTGTCATAGTGCCTTTTTACCTGTTTTCTAACATTTATAATATTACCCCACATTTTTCTATCATCAGAAATAATGATTCTATCACCAAATGGCTGAGAACAAAATAGGTAAGAGATTAACATTGCAAGGGATTCACCCAAACCATCTCTTGAAGATTTATGACTCCGTATCCAACTAAAAAAATCTCTGAAATAATTTGTTGAAGATGGAGCATTATCCGGTAAATATTTTGAATGATTTTCTGGCTCTGTATCAAAAATGGCCTTAACTGCAGGAATAGATTTAATTGTACAAATGCCATGGCACAACGTAGTATTTATTTCTTGATTTGTGAAATTATAATCTTCCTTTATACAATCAAAAACAAATTCTTCATCAAACAGTACAATTTTGACACCATTATTAATTAACTCTTTTAAATAATTTATTATTTTACCTACTGAATCATGGTCATGTGGAAGCTCCATAAAAACAGTTCGTGTGATTAGAATAACATCAAATTTACTTATTAAGTATGTAGCAATGATATCAGGAGAAGAGAACCTTGAATGATATTGTATTGAGCAAGAGTCATATATTCCAAGCTTTTCTTGAGTACAATATTCGATTATTTCAGGTTTCTCCCTAACCAAATAAGGGAGTAAACAATTATACTCAGATGGATTTTCAGAATAAATTTCATTGCTCAATTACTAGCCCCCAATGAAATCTTATCAATATATTTTTCCAGGTCTTTCATCAATAAATTTAAATCATTCTCACTTAAAGTTTCACGCTTTTGAATCTGAGCTTTATACATTAATAATGGAGAAATATCTTTTATCATAAAAGGTCTCATACTATTCGGGCTTTTATTATATTTCTTAATTAAATCAATAATATCACCAGAAGATAATTCTAATAAGTGTTTAATATTATCAGTATTTTTTAAAATCCCGACTTCATATAATCGTAATAAAACAGCTTCGAGCGGGGCTTCGAATTTAATCATTAATCGAACAAGAATCTCATCTAAATCTGTGATATAGGAACTAAATGTCTTAAATGCTCTAAGCAATTGATACTTAGGCATTAAAAGATTTGCCGCAAAAAGGCTTGCTTGACGTTCCTTAGTATCCCTATTATAGGTTTCTGAATTTAAATGAATTTCAAATTCATCATGGTGATCATGTTTTTCATGGAAGAGAATATGGTGAAAATCATGAATTGCCGAAAAGAACATCATACACATTGGCTGGTTTGTATTAATAATCACAATGTCATCATCATCAATATGAAAGTGAATTGCTCCTATTCCTTCATCAATCAATGGCAACAACAATGTAATTGCTTCTTTTTGAATTATATCAAAGATTACGGATGTAATATTCTCACCAAAATCATACTTCTCTCGAAATGCTTCTATATCTAGTCCAACAGACTCTTCAATTCCTTTATTAATCTCAAGTGTTAGTTTAAATTTTTCATAGGTCACTGTTGAAACTGCTCCTTTAGAAATCAGAAAGAAGTGTAGGTTTGACTGTAGCTATGGTCTTAATATAATGTATCCGTTCAGCTAATTGTGAATATAGTTCAGAGTCCGATTTTCGTTTTTCAGTAATTTCACCCATATAATATGAAGGTTGTGGTAAACCATTTAAATTGATCTTTTTGCTATTCACTTCAAAAGACTGTACGAAAGATGTAATTTCCTGACCCAATGCATGCGCAATATTGTTCAAATCAGAAAGAGAACCCTCTTGCTTTTGGTTTAAGATACGAGATAATTTATCCTTATTTATTTCTGTACGCTTTGCAATCGCAG
>CAZUQS010000239.1:0-2431 GCA_964622615.1 uncultured Candidatus Izemoplasmatales bacterium
CTTTGGGGTTTAGCTGTAATGAATCGAGTTTATCTTTAAATGAAAATCTATATCCTGCACAGACTTTCAAAATATTAGCAGCTTTAATTAAAATATCTGTTTGAACTTTGCCATTAAGAATGATTTGATATGCAAACTCTCCAAAAATGTCGTAATTTTGGAATTGGCCGTATCCCGTGGCATCCACAAAGTGAGCAGCAATTGAATCAATCATGTTCAACTGTAATGAATATTGAAGTTTATTAAAAACTGTATGGAAATTTTTCAAGTGATTATCAACCAAAAACTTTGCAATTATTGCATGTTCTGACAAATCCATTAGAAATTGCACTTCAAGCTCATTACACTCACCATTAATGATGTTATTCAGCACCAACAAATGATTTTGCCCATTTGTAGTTACATCAATGATATTGTTGAGAGCATGAATCAGTGACTTATAATCTGAGTACCTGTCGCTTTTTTCTATCATTATACACTTGTGAACTACGGGTAACAAAAAATGATTTGTGCCCAATATTCCATTCCCCATTATGTAATCAATAATTTTTCCAATGGAGTAAATGTCACTTCTAACATCTACTTGCTTTATATCTTTCATACCTTCAGGTGAAACAAAAAAGTGATCGTTTTTGGGTCCTGTCGAAGAGATAAGCGAGCGTTTGACATCGCTGTCTTTTGCAAGACCATAATCAGATATGAAAAGTTGACTTCCACGGACCAACAAATTTCCAAGATGTAAATCTCTATGAATTATTTTTTGTCCATATGCAACGTCCATTAAATCAATCATTTGTTTAATTAACTCAACTTTTCTCTTTTCATCCAACTTGTTTTCTTTTAGATAATCGTACAAATCCATATCGCAACGATCCATAAAATAACTATTCGTTTCTTGGTTATAATCATACACTTTCAAAAACTTAGTGTTTTGAGATAATTTTTCCATCATTTTGTATTCATGTTTGAAGCGACTTATTGTATCATCAGAAATCATATGTGGTTTTAATTTTTTCCTTACAATAAAATCGTTAATAAATTCAACTACACAAAAATATCCTTCTTTAGTTGAATTGCTCGATATGATTCTTGAGTAAATTGTGTCTGACAAAATGTTTAGACTGTTTCTATTCAACATTTTAATGATTTTATTACAAAAACTTTGGTACTTTTCATTGTCGCCAAATTTGTCGAATAAGTTATAAATACTCTCAATAAATAAAATGATTTTATCTTCGGATTTATCATTAAAATACTGATGTAAATCTATTGATTCATCATATTGCATTCCAACTTTGATGTAAAAATAATCTTCTACTGAAAAATACTCATCCTTATATATTCCATTTTCATATATATAATCAAAAATGAAACCAGAATAAACCCAATTAGTTTCGTCTGATTTTTCTACAAGAAAATGTTCATAAAGATAATCAATAAATTTATAAAAAGATTCCTTCTCAATCATATAACTGACCCTCAATTCCTAATTTTCAAAAATTATGCCTTGTGTATTTTAATTGCCCACCTGTACGGTACCCAACAAAAATATCTTGCTAAGACTAGGGGGGGCTAATCATCATACACGTTCGATGCCTTCAACTCATTAATATCAACACTTGTTTTATGTATATCATATCTAACAGAATTCAAGTAATACTCTAGGTCATTATTAGTAATTAAGTAGAACTCAAATTCACAGTTAAAAGTAATATACACTGTTCCATGATAATATTCTGGCGTTGAATATCTTCCAAATGAATTAATCACGTTAACAATATATGGTACTTTCACCTGAGTTTCGGCAAAGAGTGTTCTTGTGGTACTATCATATTGAAATCTCACATCATTAGTCAACGTTTCAGGTTCTAACATTTCTAAAACTTCAATTTCATCAATATTCCCTCCATTTAGTTCTTCTCCCAACAAAATGAAGTCAATATCATTTGGTGCAAAGTCACCTAGTCTATCATTAACAGGTAAGTTCAAAAACATCGATTTGGTTTTTATTGATTTGAGAAATTCAGATGCTAATCGAGTAATTTCTAATTGTGCATCACCATCTAAATAAGCTTCGGCTTGACTAATCAGTAAAGCATCTAGCCTAATCATAGTGAGAGTCTTCTTCTCGTCAAATAAGTCTTCCCATTCTCTAACTATATTATCAGCAGGTTCTTTGTAACTATCATTTTCCCATAATTCTTTTTTTATTTCATTCTCAATAAATACAACTTCATCATAGTCTTTTGAGATTTTTATTAAATCCAACCATATAAATATATCACTATATTTCCTAAATCCTTCTTTTTTCAAATCCGTAAGTCCCGGTCTTAGGTTTAACTTGATTCGTTGGTCAGCAATAATGGACATGAATATTTTTTCATGAATATTATATTTGTTAGCATTGCATTTAGCGTACACACTATTAACT
>CAZUQS010000240.1:0-2420 GCA_964622615.1 uncultured Candidatus Izemoplasmatales bacterium
CTCGCTGTTTTTGTCCGCCGCTTAAATTGGAAGGTTGTTTGTCTAAAAAGTCTATCATACCAACTTTTTCTGCATAAAAATCTATCTTTTTTAACATTTCTTCTCTTGGCACACACAGATTTTCCATACCAAAAGCGATGTCATCTCTAACAGTGACACCGACAAATTGATTATCAGGGTTTTGAAATACAATTCCAACTTTTTTTCTAAGATCGTAAGCTGTTTCTTCAGTAAGTTTTATAGAATCAATAATGATTTCTCCATTTTGAGGTTCTAATAGTCCTACTAACGTCTTTGCAAGAGTAGATTTTCCTGAGCCATTATGCCCTAGAATAGCAATCCACTCACCCTTATTAATCTCGATATTTACATTTTTTAATCCTTGTTTTTTTTCGTTATAAGAGAACGAAACGTCTTTAACAGAAATAATACTCATCTAAACACCGTCCAACTAAATATTATATCAAAAATAAATCAATTTTCCTAATTTAAAAGTGCATTTTTGATATCTCTTAGTGCTACCAAACCCAATAATTTTTCGTTTGGTTTCCCATTTTCAGTTATCAACAATAACAGTAATTCTCTGCGGTGTTTTAAGTCTACATTAAATAACTCATAAGCATCTTCTAAACTTGCATCTCTTCGCACAAACTCGAAGTACTTACGCGGATCTGAATTTAGATCTATCGCTTCAATAATATCAGAGATTTTCATGTTTTTTGTAATAACTGAATTCTTTTGAATAGAAAGAAAATCAAAAATAGATTTTTCAGTAAAAATTCCCAATAAATTCTTATCATCTATAATCGGTATCGTATTATATCCATGTTCTTTAAGCAAACTAACAACATCTCCAACCGTGTCATTTACTCCAGCGGTTTTTAAATTCGAATAGCGAATCATTATATTTTCTACTTTTAACGGGTTACAGATTTTATCAACAACTTCAGAGAAGTCTTTTATAAATTTATCTGAAGGGCTTAGTACATCATTATTATGAGCAATGATGTTTCGAATTTGAGAAGCTTGTTGAAGGATATCAAAATTAAATTTATTTTTAATAATTGGATTTTTGTTGCTCTTTTTGATTCTATATATTGTTGACATAAAACCCGAATACGAGTAATTTCCTTGGTTATATTCAATTCTGAGATACTTCTCTAATTGATTGAATATTTCTAAAAATTCTTTTTCTTTCGTCATAAAATCTGTCCTATATTATTGGTAAATCTAGATCACTTAATGAAATCATATATGTATATTCGTCAAGGTCTAATTCACCAAATGTCATATTATCTTCTATGTTTGCTTTATCTAGTCTGTTCATTGTAAAATCCAACATTTTCATAGACATAGCTCTTTCTCCAAAACTATAAGTATCTAAAGTGAAATTGATACTAAGATTTGCGATATCAATGTCTATATCAAAAACAAGAAATATAGAGGTATCTACCGAAATATATTTATCGCTACCTCCACTAACTACAACAACCATTTGATCTACATCGTTAAGATACGCATATGCATAGTTAACGAAAAAAGGGCTATTCTTAAATATATATAGACACGCATCTTCTTCGCAATCTCCCAAAGGATCATAAGAAGTATTCATATTTTTTTGAATGGAGTCCAGAATAATCAAGTTCAAAATTTCTTCAACAATCGTATATTGATCTTCTTCATCGGCTAAAATTAAATCCACCATTTTTGTTTTTGCATAATCCAACAAGTCTCCCGATGTTTCATAAACATCTTGTGGTAAATCATCACTTGTCACTTGATACCTGATTGAATTAATAAAACTCATAAAAAGCAAGCCTAAACCTACTAGTACTAGTACCAAAAATATTAAGAATCGTCTAATAAATTTCATCATCTTCCACCTCTATCATAAATATAACATTTTTCCACAAATATTACAATTAAAGTACTATAAAAAAGGCTGTCAAGAATGATTCTTGACAGCCTTAAATATTATAAAATTATACTAATTCAATAATAGCCATTGGACAAGAGTCGCCTCTTCTTGGTCCAATTCTATAAATACGTGTATATCCACCATTACGATCTTGATATTTTGGTCCTAATTCGGTGAATAATTTTGCCATTGCATATTGATCATCAAGTTTTAAGTCTCTAACCGTTTTTTCTGCAATTCTAGCTGAATTTAAGTCGCCTTTTTTAGCAAGAGTAATTAACTTTTCAACAGTTCTTCTAATTTCTTTAGCTTTCACTACTGATGTTTGAATTTTCCCATGCATGATAAGTTGCGTAGCTAAATCACGAATTAGTGCTTTACGATTAGCGCTATTACGATTAAGTCTTGTATATCCTCTACTACTCATGATTTCCTCCTATCGATTAATGTTTAGCTAAGCTTAAATTCATTTCTTCAAGCTTTTGCTTAACTTCCTTCAATG
>CAZUQS010000241.1:0-2415 GCA_964622615.1 uncultured Candidatus Izemoplasmatales bacterium
CGCCTTTTAATGCAATATTAGCAACTCATTCAAGATTTGATGCAATTAGATATAAAGAAGCTTTCGATGAATTTCACGATTTTAATACAGCTGTTGTCATGTCTCCTCCAGATCAAAGAGAAGGATATGAAGAAGTTGATGAAGAACCTAAAGATAGAGTATTGAAGTTTTGGAATAAAACTATGATTGGGTATAGTGATGCTCAACAATATGAAGACACAGTCAAAGACGAATTTGTTCATGGAGACGACTTAGATCTTTTAATCGTGGTTGACAAGTTACTTACAGGATTCGATGCTCCTAGAGCAGCTGTTTTGTACGTAGATAAACCAATGAAGGAACACTCTCTACTGCAAGCAATAGCTCGTGTAAATAGAATCTATGATGGGAAAGATTATGGACTGATTGTTGACTACAGAGGGTTAATTGAGGAACTTGATTCAGCGCTAAAAACATATTCCGGATCGGGATTAGAAAACTTTGACGCTGACGATATTCAAGGGGCATTAGTAGATGTAATATCTATTGTTGGAAAACTACGAGAAGCTTATTCACAACTTCTAGATATTTTCAAAAGTATAAGAAATCATCGGGATAAAGAAGAGTATGAATTAATACTAGAAGATGATGAAATTAGAAATGACTTTTATAATTCTTTATCTGCATTTGGTAAATATTTAGGGATAGCTTTGGAATCCGAACATGTTTATGAAGCGGTAGGAAATGAAGAAATTGATACACTCAAGAAAGAACTGAAATATTTTCAAGAGCTTAGAGCATCGGTTAAACTACGCTATTCCGATACAATTGATCATAAAGAGTATGAAGCTAAAATGCGAAACTTGATGGACACATATATTGCAGCAGAAGATGTAATGTTAATCACTGCTCCGGTTGACATTTTAAATAAAACAGAATTTGAAGAAGAAATAAGCAAACTTGGATCTTCAAGAGCTAAGGCTGATGCAATTCGTACAAGATTAACGAGAAGAATCAATGAAAAGTATGAGGAAAATCCAGCATATTATAAAAAGTTTTCTGAACGTATTCAAGAGATCCTGGATGAGTATAAACTTAGAAGAATAACAGATGCAGATTACTTAACAAGATTAAATAAGGTTCTATCTGATTTCAGACAAGGGTACTCTGGCACAGTCTATCCAAATAAGATTCATAATCACGTTCATGCACAAGCATTTTATGGAGTTGTTAAAGAAGCACTTGATGCATATAGTGAGTTCAGTACAAAATTTGATAATGATAGCTATTGTGACATGTTAGCGGAACTATCTATTGTAATTGATGATGTGATTGAGAAAAATAGCAAAGTAGATTGGCACGATAATCTGGATGTACACAATAGAATTACAATTGATTTAAATGATCTTTTCTACAACTTTAGGAAAGACAACTTCCCAAAATTATCATTTACCATAATAGATGAAATTATTAATACAATTAAGACAGTAGCATTACGAAGATATTAGGTGATAAAAATGGAAAAACATAAAGTTATGTATTCTAAGAGAGAGATTTGGTTTAACCTAGAATTTAAGGAAATTAAGAATTTTAATATCAGTGTTAAACCAGATTTATCAGTGTATGTATCTGCTCCTTTATTTGCAGATATAGAAAAAGTGTATGATTTTGTGAAAAGTAAAGCTTCTTGGATTACCAAGAATGTAAATGCATTCAATGAAACCAAGTCATTAGAAGTAAATGAAAGAGAATACGTTAATGGAGAGACACACAAATATTTAGGAAGACAATATCGATTAGTAGTTGAACAAGCATATGAAAAAGAATTTGTTACAATGAAGCCAGGGTACATAACAATCAATGTTAAGAAAAAGAATAATTTAAAAAGAAAGCAAAACTTACTTAACGGATGGATGAAAGCACGGTCTAATATTGTTTTTAGAGAAGCTTTAGACTCAATATACCCAGTAATCGCAAGTGATGTGATACCAAAACCTGAAATCGAAATCAAAACAATGAAGAAGAGATGGGGATCATGTTTAAGAAGTAAGAATCGCATTATTCTTAATTATGAGTTAATCAAAGCACCAAAGCATTGTATTGAGTATGTTGTTCTTCATGAGTTGGTTCATTTCATACACAGAAATCACGATCAAAAATTTTATAATAAGCTTACAGTTCTTATGCCAGATTGGAAACAAAGAAAAGCTATTTTAGATGAAGAAATTGTTTTATTTGTATAAAAAAAGGGGAATAAAAATGCATATTAAAAGAATATTAGTTAAAAATTTTAGAGGAATAAATGTTGAAATCAATGATTTACGAAAAGATTTTTTAATTATGGGAAGAAATGATACTGGAAAGTCGAATTTGTGCTATTCCATAAGAAAATTACTTGATTTCGAAATTAGAAAGAACCCACTTTGCATAGAAGAT
>CAZUQS010000242.1:0-2405 GCA_964622615.1 uncultured Candidatus Izemoplasmatales bacterium
ATTATTAATAATTATGGAGTTTTATATTTAAATATGGAAGCGTGGGTAGAAGCTATTAAAAAAAAGCTTACTGAAAACAAACAAATTGCTGGTGTAAATAAATAATTTGAGCAAATTTAAAGTAATATAAGATATAGGCCTATATATAAAAAGCACATATTATATTATTAAGAGTTTTGGAAGGGTCTTATCACGGCGGAGATGCACTCCATCAGAATCCCTCGCTTACGGATTAACTTCGGGGATTATCGGCTCCACCATTTTTAACCGTATTCCGAAAATTAAATAACCTACTTTGCTGCTACAATATTTCCGATTTATTGTTTTAAACTTTAATAGTTTTTAACTGTTGGGGAAATGGAAATCATAATAAGTTTCAACTAAAAATGTTGCAATGCATGACCCGTATCATTAGTAGTTTTATAGAAACTCAAAAATATGTTAGGATTATAATATGCTGTATATCATAAGTGGAGCTTCACGCTCTGGCAAATCAATGGTTGCCAAACAAATATTGAATAACCATAACATACCATTCTTACCATTAGACAATGTAATGATGGCTTTTATGAATGGAGTAGAAGATTCTGGTATACATGATAAATTATGGCCAGATGTGATTGCTACTAAGTTATGGGGCTTTATCAAAGCATTTTGTGAAAGCGTCATCCATAGTGATATAGATTATCTTATCGAAGGAGAAGCTTTTCTCCCTTCTTTATTACAAGAACTCTTAATCAAATATCCAAATCAAATAAAGATCTGTTTCTTAGGGTATACAAAGATATCTTTAGTAGCAAAATACAATGATATTCTAAAACATGCTACCAAACATGATTGGTTAGTCCAAGAATCTGATGAAGCGATTAAACAACATATTAAAAATATGATTTCTTATAGCAAGACTATTCAACAAGAATGTGAGAAATATAATATGAAGTATTTTGATACTTCATCAAGTTTCTTATCCACATTACAGCAAGCCGAAACCTACTTGATAGGAACAATGACTTAACAAACAATCCGTCTATGATCAAGCAAGTGTGTATTTGGATTCTCATCTAAAAACAATATTGCATCAGTTTGAGCGGAAATATCCAACAAAAATTATTTATAATATTTAAATATAAATTAATATATATTTTTAAGATGTCGATTGCAAAATAGCTCCTCTTCTTGTAAAATATTATTTAATAAGAATACATTTCAAAAAGGAGTAACTATGAGAAAAATATTGGTATTAGCAATTGCATGCATAAGCCTTTTTATCTTTACTGCATGTGATGGTGGCATTCCAGACGATGTAACAAGAGCAGTTTGTTCCCAAGGAAACACATTTGAATATGTCTATAAAGACGATGTTGTCTACGAGTTTTATTCTGATGGGGTTCTACAAGGAGAAGATATGTTAGATATTGTACAAACAGCGGTAGATGAAGCTGGAGATACTGCAACATATCTACAGAATACGTTCTTAGCGGACGCCTGTACATATACATATTCTTCGAACATAAATCTGGATCGTTCCAAATAAAGTAAACTATGAATTAACGTTTTAAAACTGAATTTCAGGAAGTAGACCTGTAAAACGGTCTATTTTTTAAATGCTTTATAGTTTGAACCGTTATAAATGGCTATTCATATTAGAGATAATTACGCTATATTTTATCAAATCGCATTGTTAATTTTTTATTTACATGATAAAATGAATCTAATTTACAAACATATACATTTTTCTTTTTTATTTTTCGCAATTAAATTGAATCTTTACAATGATATTCGCCATAACAGGAAGAGTAATTACTTTAGATTATTTTTTTTATGTCTTAGCGTTTTATTTTGCTTTTTGAATGATTTATTGTATCTAAATTAAATATACAGAATAATAAATAATTATATGTAGTTTGACAACATCAAGCTTATCCTACATATAATATGAGGAGAGAACGATTATGAATGTACTGAAGTTTATGAGTATTTTGATTTTTTCTATGTCTTATTTTCAAGCCTGTGGTGGAGAAGACCCAGAACCAAAAATTAAAATCAGTTTTGAGTCAAATGGAGGAAATTCTGTCAACTCTGTCAAAATTGACTACGATAATATGAATATATTTCCTGAGAATCCCGTTAAAACTGGATTCATGTTTTCTGGATGGTATTTGGACGATCAAACCTTCCAAGAACCACTTGATTTTGATTACCTTTATGAAAATCAAATGACTTCAGATCTTACTGTTTATGCAAGGTGGGAGATAGTAGATCCTTTGCAAACCATGTTTTTTAATTCATCAACAAACTTTGGAATTACAGAAAGTGGAAAAGTTGTTGGTTGGGGTCGTAACCAGTATGGTCAGATTGGGGACGGAACCCTACTGGATAGACCATTTTTCACGGATATAAGTGCG
>CAZUQS010000243.1:0-2394 GCA_964622615.1 uncultured Candidatus Izemoplasmatales bacterium
TTTTTATATTTAGGTTATATATTATTAAACGTTACCAATTTCTATAGAGTGTGGTAAAATTATTATATATGGAGGTTCATTATGAAGAGAGGATATTTACTGTTTGCGTTATTAATATTAGTGGAAATGATTTATTCCTTTTTTTTAATTATTGGATTACATATTTCATCACTATCATTGTTAATAACAAATTATTTAGCATTGTATATTATCTTAGCTTTTGTTTGGTTGTTCTCCTTGGTGCTAATCATAAGAGTGTTACTAAAACCATCTTATGCATATAACAAAAGCCATTGGATTTTAATACTGTTAATGAATCCATTTATTGGCATTGTTTTATATTATATATTTGCGCGTGATTTTCAAATTCGTAAATTATCTAAATATAGGCCACTAATCGCTACAAAAGCATTTTTAGGACTTGAAGAAAAAACGAACCCTGATTACTCAAAAACAAGATTTGGAGAGGTTTTTTCATTCATACAAAGTACAACCGGAAGATCAGTCTACCAAGATGATACTTATTTAGAGATTTTAAACAATGGAGACGTATTTTTCCCGAGATTGATAAAAGAATTACAGAATGCAAAAGATTATATTTTCATGGAATTTTATATTGTTAAGAATGACAATACCGGTAGAAGTGTCTTAGATATATTAAAAGCAAAAGCAGAAGCAGGGTTAGATGTATATTTAATATATGACCATATGGGTTCCAATAAACATTTGGATCGTGTATATATGAAGAAACTCAAAGAATCAGGTGTGAAGATTGGTATTTTTGATCCGCAATCACTAACAATCTTCAATTCTAACTTGAATTTTAGAAACCATAGAAAAGCAACTGTCATTGATGGAAAAGTTGGGTTTGTTGGTGGAATGAATTTAGGAGATGAATACAATCATTTGGATAAGAAATTTGGTTTTTGGCGAGATACTCATGTAATATTAAAAGGAAACGGAGTTACCAGTATTCAAAATGTTTTTGTGAAGGACTGGTACTATATCACCAATAACGTCATTGATAAGCCAATGGATAAATCAGTTGAACAATTTAAGGGATTTGTGACTGTCATTGAATCTGGACCAGATTTTGAAAATAGTTTAATTCGAAATACCTATTACAAAATGATGCAATCTGCTCGAAAATCAATTCGAATTGTAACTCCATATTTGATTATAGAGTCTGAATTGATGCTCGCGATTGAAATAGCTCAAAAGTCTGGAGTTCAAGTAGAGCTTCTAGTTCCAGGAAAGCATGACTATATAGCAGTTGGTTATGCTACGGAATCATACTATGAGCAACTTCTTAGCTTAGGAGTCAAAATATATATTTATAAGAAAAATTTTGTTCATTCAAAAATTTTAATAATAGATGATCAACTTGCCTCTGTAGGCTCAGTTAATTTTGACCCAAGAAGCTTTCATTTAAATTTTGAAGTGACCAGTATTTTTGAGAACAAAGCGGTTGATAACTTGGTAGAAGCATATAAAGAAGATTTGATGAAATCAGAAGAAGTCTTGTTAGATAAATGGAAAAAACGAGGTATCATAGCAAAAATAATTCAAGGGCTTTTCAATTTGTTTAGCCCGATATTTTAAGGGGTGGTTAAATGACTTTGCCAGAAATTTTAGGTTTAATTGGGGTAATATTATCGGTTGCAATTTTAGTTATTTTGGTTTTTATATTGAATAGCAAAGTTGCGAATGATGATGGAAATTTAAAAGACATAGAAGAATCTATCATTGAAAAGGTTAGGAACCTAGAAACAGCAGTTACGAAGAGCATTTATGAATCTATGCTTCGATTTAACAATGATGTGAACGAACAACTTAGAAAACAGACAGAAACATCAAATGAAAACATTACTGAATTTCGTTTAAATGTCAACAAAGAGCTTACTGGATTTCAAACGAAAATAAATGAAGATTTGTCTAAGGACTTTAAGAGTTTGAATGAAAGCATAGAAAAAAGAATGTCCGAAATTAATGAAAAAGTAGAAGAAAGATTATCGAAGGGTTTTGTTGAGACAAATAAAACCTTTGTGCAGATTGCAGAAAGAGTAAAAGTAATCGACGATGCTCAGAAAAAAATAGAAAGTCTGTCAGAGGAAATGATTGGATTACAAAATATTTTATCGAATAATCAAGCTAGAGGGGCATTTGGAGAATATCAATTGAATCAATTGTTGTTAAGTGTTTTTGGCGAAAATGATCGTCTTTACCAAACGCAATACACAATATTAAAAGATAAGAATGAAACGTATAGAGCAGACGCTGTAATCTTCATGCCAAAACCAAATGGAATGGTAGCGATTGATTCGAAATTTCCTTATTCATCTTATTCAAAATTATTTGACAACAATGAATTAACGAAGGAAGAAAATGACCGAT
>CAZUQS010000244.1:0-2369 GCA_964622615.1 uncultured Candidatus Izemoplasmatales bacterium
CTTATTTCAAGCAATTAGTAATTTGGATAATCCAACCAAAAAAGAAGAGAAGTTGGACTATTTCGCTGCGAATATCAAATCGTTTGTATCATTTAGTTTCAATGATTTAATCCTCTATTTGGAAACAATTGAAGAACATAAGGATTGGGATATTGAGTACTCAAAAGTACATTCTAATTTAAATGCTGTAAAACTAATGACCATGCATAAAGCCAAAGGACTGCAGTTTCCAGTAGTGTATTGTCCGGGATTGTCTAAAAAATTTAATTTTATGGAAAACAAAGATTTCTTTTTATTTGATAAATCGTATGGGTTGATTACAAATGCATTCGATTCTGGGTTTTATCCAACATTTCTAAGAAAATTGAGTTTGGATAAACGCAAGAAAGAGTATATATCAGAACGCATTCGTCTGCTTTATGTAGCGTTTACAAGAGCGAGAGAAAATCTAATTCTATTTGCGGATGAATCTAGTTTGAAACCAGAACTACGACAATTGGATGAGACTGGATATGTAGATCATAGCATTCGTCTAAGTTATAACAAATTTACGGATTTGATATCCTCCACAAGTATTGCAGGATACGAATACGTATTTGAACCTCTAACCGTATATCAGAATAAGTCCATAGTATTTACTCCAAAAAGTAATCATGTGATTGGATTACAAGAATTTAACTTCCAAAAGAAACGTCTTGAAGAGAAGAGTTATTCTAGATCAATGGTTCAATTATTGAGTGATGATGTAAAGAGTGCAATTGAATTTGGTACTAGTACACATAAATTACTTGAGGATTTCGATTTCGAACATACGATAACGTCTTTGAAGTTGTTACCTAGCAACATACGAGCATCCATGGAATACTTTTTAAGTACCCTATTATTCCGAAAATCAGATTCTCCAAAAATATATCAAGAATATGAATTCTATGAATCCAGTAATATAGGGACAAAACATGGAATTATTGATTTACTGATGGAATATCATGATATAATCTATATCGTAGATTATAAGCTTAAAAATATTTCTGGAGAAGCTTATAGATTGCAATTACATGGTTATAAAGACTACATCCAAACAAAAACAAATAAGCCAGTTCAAGTATTTTTATATTCGATCCTAGATCAAACATTAGAAGAAGTCGAATAAATATTCGGTTTTAACTTGAATTTTAGCCTTTTAATAGAGTAAAATAGAAGCATTAAGAAAGAAAGGAGCGACGTATGGCAGAAAGCAAATTAGCTGTAGCAATTAAGAATTATACTGTAAAGAATTATAAAGATGCATTTGTTGACTTTAAAAAGCTTTCAAAAAGTCATACAGAAGCTGCTTACTATCTTGGAATGATGTATTATTATGGATACTATACCAATCAGGATTATAATCAAGCATTTAAGAGTTTTCAAAAAGCATGGGAAGGATTGTACCCGGATGCTATTTATATGCTTGGAGTTTGCTACGAAGAAGGTAAAGGGGTTTCCAAGGATTTGAATCAAGCATTCGAATTGTATCAAGCGGCTGCGAAGAATAGTAGTAGTTATGCATTGTTAAAGATTGCTAGATTTAGTGAAGAGGGAATTGTAGTGCAACAATCCTTAAAGACTGCAATTGAAATCTATGTAAAATTATCGAAAATGAATAATGCATATTCGATGTATAAAATAGGAAGTTTTTATTTGGAAGGTAGAGGCTTAAAGAAGTCTGTAGATAACGCTTATACTTGGCTGAATAAAGCACTTAGTGCTGGTAGTGTAGAAGCGATGAATTATTTCCGTTTCTTAGGGTCTAAGAGTAAAACCGATGTACGTACAACTGAGGAAATCTATCTCGCTGCGAAATCGTATTTAAAAAAAAAATTATATGAAACGGGATTACAACTATTAGAAATCGCAGCTAAAGAAAAGCATGTACAATCAATTTTTGATTTGAGTGATATTTATTTACATGGAACTGGAGTAGTTGCTTCACCAGAAAAAGCATTTAAACTATTATTGAAATATAAAGATTTAGAGGATCCTACTTTGTATTATAGGATTGCATCGAAATATGAAAACGGTGAGGGAATTCATTCCTCCTATATAAAAGCAGCTTTGTTTTATGAACTTGCTGCGAAAAAAGAGTATGAACCAGCGAAAATAGCTCTTATAGAAATTAGGGGGTATTAAGATGGCGATGACAAAAACTCCGAAACAATTGAATGATACCGGTGATCAATATTTTTATGGCAATGGAACTCAAAAAAATATTGAAATGGCGTTTACCTACTATAAACAGGCTGCGGATTTAAATAACCCAGTTGGATATTTCAATGTTGGGAAATATTTTATTGAAGTGTTTGATATGGCAGGGAATTCTTCGGTTTCTGATA
>CAZUQS010000245.1:0-2366 GCA_964622615.1 uncultured Candidatus Izemoplasmatales bacterium
GAATTGTTTTCTTACCATCACTTAATGTAGAATGCATATGTAAATTTATCTTCATTATTAACACCCCTATCTACTTTTAAACATACTCCACACCCAATACAATTCTCACTTGTGAGAATTGCTAATTACTATGTCTTATTACTTCAAATCTTTCCATCTTAAATGTTTCACCATCTCTAATCCCTGCTTTTTGTTTCGAAATATTTACTTGTGCTTCAATTGTATCTATTCCTTCTAGATTTGGTAGTAATAAACCTGATTTATATCCACTAGATACAATAACTCCATATCTTTTAATATCTAGTTCACTAAATGATTCAATAGATTCGGGTGGAAATAGAACATCTACTTTGTATTGTAAATGAGGTAATTCATTTTTCTTTACTTTGCTGAAACGAGGATCATTAACTCCTGAGCTAACAGCGTTTTGGATAATCTCATCCGCAATACACTTTGTCGTAGGAATTATTGTTCCAATACATCCTCTTAAATTACCATTTTTATGTATTGATACAAAAACTCCGGCTTGTTTATTAACTAAATCAGAAATAAGATTATCTGGGGTTTTTAGTTTCTTATGATGTTTAATATAATGCTCTAGAGATTTTCTAGCTAATCTAACATATGAATCTTCATTTAATCTATTTAACTTTGTTTCTTCTTCTTTATTTGACATGTATATTTTATCAAACATTCTCGTTTCATCTTTTCCTAAAACATCATATTTAGCTACAGCGTATCCTACACCAAAAGGACCTTCATATGATAATAAATCTGATTTAACATTATGTCCGTCAAGTACACCAGCCATCATCGTAAAAGAACCAAGTCCACATTCAGCTGCTTTTCTAACAAAGTGTGGATCAAAAGATAATAATTTTAAGAAGTTACCTTTAGATAGAGCTTCAACTATTTCTTTATCAAAGATAGGACCTTCTTTAACTAATCCATAAGGTCCATCTTTTTTTAATTTATGAGATAAATCACCACTTGCTATCCATACAACTGATTTATCTTTTGGTATAACTGATTGAATTAGTTTACCGAATTCATAATGTTTAAGTGGTGATAGTCCTGATGGACTAATACGAATCATTTTATATTCATTATAAAATTGATTAATAAAATACAGTGGTACCATTGTTCCATGATCTAAAGATGAAGTTCTTTCACCTTCAATTCTCGCAGGTATACCTTGTATAATAGATTCTTTTGAAATTAAGCTTATTAGTGACTCATCATATTCTACCTCAGCTTTAATATCTATTGCTCCAAACTGACTAAGATTACCTAAAGCAAAAGACCCTGGAGAAATATGAAAATAATCCCTATATAACTGAGAATGCGGTGAAGAAATAATTATAGTTTCAGGCTTTAATAAAGCTATCTCTTGAGCAATGCTTTTATAAGCATCAATTGTATCTTGAATACGTCGTTCTTCTCCTTTACCAATTTCGGGAATAATAAGTGGCGGATGAGGAACTATAAATGAAGCAATTATTGACATTTTACTTCCCCCTTCTTAATCATATGTTTCCTAAATATATATTTTTAAATCCAACATCATATCCAATTTTCTTTGCCATGATTAAAGTTTCTTTTAGAGTAACTTCAGTACCTTTCATTTTGTAAGCAGGAAAGAATCTTGAGATATGCCATGGAGTATCAACTCCAACATATTTTTTTAAATCATTAGCTATCTCCAAAATATCTTCTTCTTTATCATTTAATCCAGGAATAATTAAAGTGGTTACTTCAAGATGAATTCCCGCTTCCTTAATTAATTTCATATTGTTTAATATTACTTTTGCATTACCTAAGGAGTATTTACTATATAAATTATGTTGTCCCTTATAATCTACATTAGCTGCGTCTAATAAAGGTAGAATAAGTTCTAAAGACTCAATTGACATATATCCATTTGTAACCCATATATTTTTAAGTCTTTCATCTTTAGCTAATTTCATTGTTTCAAGAGCATATTCTAAAAAAATTGTTGGTTCAGAATATGTATAAGAGATAGAAGGGCAATTTGACTGAATTGCTTTAAAAACATGTTCTTTAGGAGTTATATAAATCCCTTCAATATCATTAGCTGGTTTAGGACTTTGTGAAATAGAATAATTCTGACACCATGGACAATCTATATTACATCCTACACTCGCAAATGAATAAGTATATGTCTTTTCTAAATATTGATTTAATGGTTTCTTTTCAATTGGATCAATGCTTGAGGCAACTGTCTTTCCATAATTAAGCACATGCATTACTCCATCTATATTTTCTCTCACACCACAAAGTCCTCTTTGCCCATCTTCTAAAACACAATAATGGTTACAAACAAGACAATGTACATTTAATTTAGA
>CAZUQS010000246.1:0-2345 GCA_964622615.1 uncultured Candidatus Izemoplasmatales bacterium
AAACTCCATTTGAAGAAAATGATGAGATACTTTTAGTTGGTAGAAATGATATTATTCAAAAATTTACAACTTGGTTACAATCAAAAAAATAGACAGTATATATATAAGGTTAGGAGCAATCTTAACCTTTTTTAATGCAATGATTAAAATAATGAATAAAATATGGTAAAATTGTTGTAGGTGATTCGTATGAAAACAATATTAATTGCGACCCAAAATGAAGATAAGATGAAAGAATTTCGATCTGCATTTCAACCATTAGGTTATCAATGCATCTCACTACATGATGTCTCTTTTCATGAAGACATCATTGAAGATGGCTTAACCTTTTTTGATAATGCTTATAAGAAAGCCAAAACAATCAGTATGAAGTATGATATGATTGCTTTAGCTGATGACTCTGGTTTAATTGTAACTGCGTTGCCTGATGAACTGGGAGTCAACTCCAAAAGTTTCTCAAGGGAAGCTACTTATGAAGCAAATAATCAGTTGTTACTTCAAAAATTAGCGGATGAAGCAGACCGTTCAGCATACTTTATAACCCAACTGGTATTATACTACCCAAATGGCAAGTTTTACACCTATCAAGGAAGAGTATATGGTTCTATAGCCTTGGATTGTAAAGGACTTTATGGGTTTGGTTATGACCCATTGTTTGTAATTGATGGATTAGATAAACGAATGGCTGAACTGACTAAAGAAGAGAAAAATGAGATTAGTCATCGCGGTAGAGCTCTAAATAAACTTGTTGAGGATATCAAACATGGAATTATTACTATTTAGTGATAATCACAGAGACCGTGAGTCTGTGAAAGAACTATTACAAAAACATCCGAACGCTGATCGAATTATTTCTTTGGGTGATTCTGAGATGAAAGAGTACGAGTTAACCGAATTGAATATCTTTGGTGTAAAGGGAAATTATCCATTC
Organism: uncultured Candidatus Izemoplasmatales bacterium; assembly: GCA_964622615.1. Classification (GTDB taxonomy): domain Bacteria; phylum Bacillota_I; class Bacilli_A; order Izemoplasmatales; family Hujiaoplasmataceae; genus 4572-104. The sequence continues at coordinate 932 of CAZUQS010000246.1, forward strand.
GAACCAAATTTTCCAAAAGAGTTAACTTTTGTATTTGAAGATGCAAAAGTATATCTAACTCATGGCCATCATTTTTCTGTAAAAATGGGACTTTCTAGATTATTACACTATGGTCTATATAATGAAGTGGATATTATTTGCTTTGGTCACACACACAAACCATTATTAAAAGAAATTCAGGGAGTTCTAATGCTAAATCCTGGCTCATTGTCTAGACGTAAGTTTAATAGCAAAGCCAGTTATGCGGTTTTAACAATAGAACCAAAACAAATAAAAGCAGTGATTAAAACGTTGGATGATAAAATTGTATTTGAATACAATAGAACAAGGTGATAGATTGGACATTTTAAGTCGTTTCGAAGAATTACTAAAACTAAAGAAATCTGAAACAATGTTGGTTGAATTACAACAATTACTGGCCCTATCTAAGCAAGAACAAGATAGGCCTTTAACAATGAAAATATTTATGTACATCGTTGAGACGTATCGTTATATAAGAAAACATGATGAAGCGATTGCTCTTTTGGAAAAAGCAGTTACTGACGAGTATTTTACCGATAAAGATGAGCACCTTAAAATACTCGATGAATTGATTCGAATATTATTAAGAACTGAAAACTTCATGAAATTAAAGTCTGTATTGTATACAAGAGAACGTTTCCTAACCAATGAACACCAAAAAGTAATGCAAAAATTCTATTACGCTGTTTGTCATGAAGGGTTAAAGGAAAACAAGATTGCAATCGATTATCTTGGGAGCATAAAAGATAATATATCAAATAGTAATTTAGTCAGTAAATACTTAAAACTATCGATGTTGAACTTAAAAGAACATCAACTAAATAAAGCAAAAGACTATTATGGGGCTGCAGTAAAATTTGATCATAAGAAGAAAAATCCAATCTTCTATCTAGCAGAGTCTGATATTTTGTATTATGAAGGCGACTTTATCAATGCATTAGCGACGTATCAAGAGTATTTTATTAAGTCAAAAAACAAGAATCGTTATTTAGATCGATATATTCTTATTAATATAAAACTAAACCATCTTGATGAAGCATGGCGTTTTTACCTTGAAAACCTACCGACTATGAATAATTTGATATCAATCAATTAGCGAGTGGTATTTTATGAAGCAGCTATTGTTTTAGCAAAAGAATTAGGAAACACTTTAGAAGTAGAGAAACTGCATGACTTGATTCAAGAAATCGAGCCAAAAGCTCCAGTTTTGAATCAATTTGATCATGTCTACCGATTATTATCACTTTCTTTCGCTGATAAGAAATATGCAAAAGAACGTGACATTCTGCTTGATTTATTTAAAGCATTGGATAGTTTATATAAATTTCAAAAATTGTTATTCATCAAAAAAGTTGATGATACCATACAGTTTTATCACTACTCAAAAGGATTA
>CAZUQS010000247.1:0-2294 GCA_964622615.1 uncultured Candidatus Izemoplasmatales bacterium
TTTTTTCTTAAGTTCTAATATTAAGTCCTCAATTTTTGCTGTTGCAATTGGATCTAGTGCACTTGTTGGTTCATCCATCAGGATTACATCTGGCTCCATAGCGATCGCTCTAGCAATACATAAACGTTGTTGTTGCCCACCAGATAATTCCTTTGCACTTTCTTTTAATCTATCTTTAACTTCATCGTAAAGTGCTGCATTTTTTAATGATTTTTCGACTATTTTTTGCAAACCTTTTTTATCTTTTATTCCTTGACATCTAGGACCATAGGCAATGTTATCAAATATTGACATTGGGAACGGATTTGGCTTTTGAAATACCATTCCAACCTTAGTTCTTAAACTTATTACGTCATAGTCTTTTTCAAAGACATCTTGATTTTCATATTTTATAATGCCATCAATATTGACGCCATCTATTAAATCATTCATTCTGTTTAAAGTTCTTAATAAAGTTGATTTTCCACAACCAGACGGACCTATTAAAGCGGTTATCTGTTTCTTTGGTATATCCATAGTAATTTGTTTTAAAGCCGGGGTTATACCATACTTTAAGTTTAGATTTTGTATTGTAAATACGTTTTCCATATATATCACTTCCTATTGAGAGATTTTCTTAACAACTAATTTAACTGACATGTTAAGAACAAATACTACTATTAATATTATTATTGAAATGGCACAAGCAAGTTCAAAGTTTGGCACTTCACCTGACATTACACTCCAAATGTGAACTGCTAAACTTGTGGACTTCTCAGTTATTATAATATCATCTTTAATAGCTGTTCCAATTGCATAAATTAAGGCAGCAGACTCCCCAATGATTCTACCAATACTCAGTATGACTGCTGATAGAATCCCTGGAATTGCTGATTTTAGAATTACTTTAAATGTTGTTTGACTTTTCGTAGCACCTAAAGCTAAGGAAGCTTGGCGATACTCATCGGGTATGGTTTTTAAAGTTTCCTCTGTTGAAGAGATAATTACAGGTAGAATTATAACTGCCAGAGTTAATGAACCTGACAAGAGATTACCACCATCCGCAGAAGTAATGCTGGATACAAAAGGTATAAATACTGCAGCTCCTAACAATCCAAATATTATTGAAGGAACACCGGTTAACATTTCTATGAATCTTCTTATCACGTTGATGAATTTATTTGTTTTGGATGCATATTCATGTAAGTAGATTGCGGTAAACACGCCTAGAGGTAAAGCTATTATTAAAGTCATACTTATTAAGTATAATGTTGATATAAGAGAACCCCTTATACCTTTTCCGGCGGTTGTCAACATTATATTTAAGATTCCGCCATTATCATCAAACAATTCTATTGCTATCTTAGCACCTTCCGAACTAAACATAATATCATAGCTTTCGAAGATAACTTTATCTAAGGATTGTCCATTAGTAGTTGTTACAAATTCACCATCATTATTTTTATCGGGCAAGTTAGCAAGCGGCGAGTTTTGGTCTACATAAGTAACTAAGATGTAATGTTTTCCTTCTTTATCTATATCATCTTGAAGGGCAATTCCCCATCTTGAACTGAAATATTCATTTTCATTTAAATTATTTGGCTGTTCATATTCATTTCCAATAACGGCTTCTCCATCATAATACGCGTCATATACTTCCGAGTAGTAATTCCCAGTTAACAATTCGAAACTTAATAATCCTTTTCCTTCATTTAACACATATCCAAATACTGCGATAAGAACAATTAGGCCCGTTAAAGATACAATTGAAATTAATGCTTGATATATTTTATCCTTTGTATTTCTTTTTCTATTTTTCATGAGAATCTACCAATCTTTCTCTTAGCTAAATTAAGCAATAGATTAGTAATAATGATTACGATGATCAATATTACTCCGACTGAAAACCTTATATCGTAGTCAAGTCCGGTTGTTTCTTTTATTCCAAGCAACATAGTAGATGTAAGAGTTCTTGTTGTATCAAAAATATTGAAATTTGGTCCAGTACCACTGTTTCCTGCGACCATTGAAACCGCTGTTGCTTCCCCAAGAGCCCTACCAATACCGAGAATAATGGCAGAGAAGATACCTGATTTTGCACTAACTAATGTAATGTTAAAAAGTGTTTGCATCTTAGTTGCACCTAAAGCTAGAGAGTTTTCTTCTAAGTCCTTTCTTACAGCTTTGATAGCAGTAGTAGAAAGCAATGTTATTGTGGGCATTATCATAATTGCTAACACTAATATAGTTGATAGAGTTGAAATGCCTCCAGCAGTCTGCGTTCCAAAAAACGCAGCTGTTTTTTTAACTATATT
>CAZUQS010000248.1:0-2285 GCA_964622615.1 uncultured Candidatus Izemoplasmatales bacterium
AAGCAATCAATACCAATTTAAAATATGATAGTTCTAATGTTGAACTTTGGAAAAACAAACAATCGAAACTCAACGACATCCTTCAAACCACAAAAAAGAAACTTGAAACTCAAAACCTTGAACTTGAAAAAGCAAAGCAAGCAGTAAAAATTGGTGACATGAGTGAAACGGAATATAACAAATTTGCGAGAAATGTTTCTTATACTGAAGCAGAAGTATCAAAGCTCAATAAAGAGTTACAAAACACTAAAGGGAAAATCACCGAACTAGGGAACGCTAATTTTCAGAAAATTGGGAAGATCGGTTCAACATTAACAAAGTCAGTAACACTACCTATTTTAGGTGCCATCTCTGCTTTATCTGGATTAGCTGTAAAGACAGCAATCACTGCCGATGAAATTGGCGACTCAGCCTCTAAAATTGGCCTCAGTGCGGAGAGTTTACAAGAATGGAACTACGTTGCAAGGATTTCCGGTAGTTCAACAGAAAGCCTAAATAAGGCCTTTATAAAGGTCAATGGAATCTTAGGTGATATTGCTACCGGAAACGGAGACAAGGTATCTGAAAGTCTTGCTTTAATTGGATTAACAGTTGATGATTTAAAAGGTAAGAATGCTGATGAGGCATTTAATACAATAAGAGATGCCTTAGCAGGAGTTAAAGATGAAGCTATTCGTGTAGGAGTGGCCAACGAGTTTTTTGGTGAAAAAATCGGAAATGAAATTATTCCAATCCTCTCCAGTGAAAAGATAGCTATTTCTAATCTAAAACAAGAAGCTAGAGAATTAGGAATCATAACCAATGAGCAAGCACAAATAGCAGGCAATTTTACTGATTCACTAGATCAAACGAAACAAGCATTATCAAGTCTTGCAATGAATCTCTCAATGACAGTACTCCCCATACTTGAAACCCTTCTTCAAAAAGTTCGAGATGAGATTATTCCGACAATCAAAGAATGGATTGATAAATGGATTAATCTAGATGATAGCACAAAACGAATTATTATTACACTTGGCGCTGTTGCCGTTGCAGTTGGTCCTGTATTATCCATTATAGGAAAAGTGGGACCGTTACTGAGTATGGTATCAATGGTATTAAAAGGAGTTGGAACTGCAGGGATATTTGCAGGAGCGGGGATTAATTTTGCAACACTTGGCATAGGTGCACTCATTGCAATACTAGCCATGGCCTTATTTCAAAGTGAAGATTTCCGTGCTTTACTTTCTAGACTTGGTGAAACATTGATGCAGTTATTACCACCAATCATGATTATAGTAGATAGCCTGATGACGGCATTATCTCCTATTCTTGATGTGATCATTGAACTCGTGATTATGTTAGTTGATATGCTTGTTCCAATTATAGATATTATTCTTCAACCGCTGATGATTCAAATTGGATTTATTGCTGATATTCTTGAAATGGTTGTCCCACTCCTAGAAGTGATTGGTAAGGTTTTACAAGCAATTTTAGTGCCCGCAATCAAAGTCTTACAAAAAGTATTAGAACCTGTCATGGCAGTTGTTGAAAAAATTGTCGAGTTTCTATCCACGATATTCGAATGGATAGGAGATCTTGGACCTAAGATGTCAGATATTGCTGGAAATTTCGGAGACATGATTGGTAATATCACCGGAAATATTGGCGAGTTTGCTTCAAACATTTCTGATGGAGTCGGTAGTTTTGTAAACGGAGCTGCAGATAAAGTTGGAGGCTTTTTTAATAAAATCGGTGGTTGGTTTGGAGATGCTTTCAATTTGAAAAAAGCTCAAAGTATTTCTAATACATCAAATTCATCCTCTTCGAACGTCTCCACTAACAATATTACAATTAACACAACCTCACCAACCTTTGATATTGATTCCATAAACAAAGCATTAGGAGGTAGTTACATATGATTAGAAAACTTTGGCTAAAAAATGAAAATGGATATCGATTCGATTTTACAGAATATAACCAGACATTAGTAACCAATGTTGCTGGAGTTGGGGCTTCTATTATTAACAATTATGTTGCGTACGATAATAACTATAAGAAAATAGATGACAAGATTCCATTGACCTCCGTCAATCTTACATTGGTATTTATGAAAGGGTATCTTGGATTCAAAAATTTTAGTGACTATTTGTTTAAGAGTCATACATTAATGTTATTCTTATCTACAGATGTAAATACGAGATACTGCTATGTGCATATTGGGGAGTTACCAAAAACAGAACTGAAAAGTAATTCTTTAATTTGTGATTTGAAACTAGAAAAAACTAGTCTCTGGCTAGAAGATT
>CAZUQS010000249.1:0-2263 GCA_964622615.1 uncultured Candidatus Izemoplasmatales bacterium
GAATGGTATGCAAGAGATATAAGTAAGAAGATTCGAAGCGCTTATAATACTAAAGCACTTAATGGAGAATTTACAGGTCCTTATTCTTCATATGGGTATATGAAAAACCCAAAAGATAAACATAAACTTATTGTTAATCTAGAACAAGCTAAAGTGGTAAGATTGATATATAAGTTATATTTAGATGGTTTAACGGTATATAGAATATCCAAGGTATTAAAAGAGAAAAAATTCTTAACACCAAGAGCTTTATTACATAAGATGTATGGGGCTTATATATCCGAGAATATTAAGAAATATCCCTATGAATGGGCTACGCAATCAATTTTAAGTATACTTCGAAATGAAGTATACATTGGTTATATTGTTTGTAATAGGCATCAAACAAGCTCTTTCAAAAGCAAAAAATTAAAAGAGAATCCTAAATCAGAATGGATTGTAAATAAAAATATGCATGAACCAATAATTGATACCGATCAATTTAATAGAGTTCAATTACTAATGCAAAAGAAAAAGAAAACAACAAAAATACCGCATGAAAACATCTTCAAAGGAAAGCTAAGATGTAATGAATGTGGTAAGACATTATCTTTATCTATAAGACCGGATAGAGATTATCATAAAAGTTTTGCTTGTAGTACATATAGAAGATATACAAACAGATGTACAAGTCACTACATAACATATGATTATCTGAAGGGTTATATTTCAAAAGAAATTAATGAAGTGATTAAACTAGCAGGGTTAGGTAGAAATAGATTTGTCACAGCCATCAAAAAAAGAAAGTCCTTAAACAAAAGAATCATAGAGTTTGAAGACAAAATAACGAATGACAATTATCGTTTAGATGAAATAGACATACTAATTAAGCATTTGTTTGAAAAATATGTTAACGATAAAATATCTGAAAGTAAATTCTATGATTTAGATAGATTATATGATAAAGAGAAGATAGATTTAATCAAAGAACAAAGAAATCACGAAATAGAAATGAATGATTTAAAAACCATAGAAAAAGACATTAACTCATTCTATGATTTAATTGAATCACAAATTTCTATAAAGAACTTAGAGAAAAAAGAGATAACTAAGTACATTGATAGAATAGTTATCCATGAAAAAAGAAACAAGATTAAAAAACGCATAGTTGAGGTGTATTTCACTCTTGTTGACAAGGTGTAATGCTTATCTCTGACTACATTACTCCAGTCATGCTTACAGACAGCACCGGATATTCACCAGATTGGTGGAATCCTTTCTCATGGAATAATAGTACAAAATTTCTAGTAGGCGCTGCAATAATTGTTGCTTTAGGAGTTGCAACTGTATTAACTGGAGGTGCATCAGCAGGAGTTGCAGGATTCATACTCGCAGGTGCTTTTAAAGGAGCTGTAATAAGTGCAGCAATAGGTACAGTCTCAGGGGCAGTCATTGGTGGTGCCCTAAGCGCCATATCAGGTGGAAATTTTATATCCGGTGCTATAGATGGAGCAGCTGATGGATTTATGTTTGGTGCTATATCGGGCGGTATCGGCGGAACAATTTTAAGGATTTCAACTTTATCCAAGTGGAATCCGGGCACATTTGGATCTAGTTATGAATCGATGATGTATCATTATGGGAAACACGGAGTTCAAACTGGATCGAAGTTCTTTGGAACCGGTGTTGTGAATTATACAAAAGATGCTTATTCATTTGCTATTAGAAATGCAAGCAATTTGAAATATACTTATAATTACAATTATGGAAATGCAACTTGGAACTCAAATTATCTTCCAACTAGTCAAGGTGGTATGTTTGATAGTCTAGGTAAAATTATAACATTTTGGTACAATTAAGAAAGTTGGTTTAAAATGAAATCTAGGAATACAGGAATAGAAGAATACGAATCGAAAATTCTTGAAAGTTTTATGTTCTTACCCTCGTCTAAACTACTTAAACATAGATTTGAGTTAGATACAGATTACTTAGCAGGACATGTTTCAAGATTTTTGAAGGGTGAGAGATTCAATTACGAAATAAATATTTTTTCAACTGAGGAAGTACAGCATATAAATAGTTTAATTAATGACAACACTTCAACTGCTGATGGAAAGAATTTAGATGTAATTTCAAATGTTATTAATTTAGTTTGTAAGATACTTAATAAATATATGATATTTTAAACTTATATTTGACTAAATTAGAAACTTATTGTACTCTTAATACAAAAAAAAGCTAAGCAGAGTACTGTTAAGACTGAATAGAAACTCTCCACACAACC
>CAZUQS010000250.1:0-2262 GCA_964622615.1 uncultured Candidatus Izemoplasmatales bacterium
TTTTATTTTAAGCAAAAATAGGAATAAATATTAGATTATGAAACACATAAAATCCAATAAATTCAGTAAAAATTGACAGGAAAACTGATATTTCTAAAAAATATTTATGTCGAATAAATACTATTATCTTCCTAATAAAAGACAGTTTTAACTAGTGACTTTCATAAGAACATACAGTTCTATATGGACAGACAGGGCAAAATAATCGATATATAAAACAAAAATGTTAATGCAAACACAGTGATTGTGTGTTACATTGACATTTTCTTATATTATTACTATTTAATTGTACTTAAGAAGTATTTTAAGTCTCCATTTATTTCATATTGGTAATTAGCTGTTACAAAGACGAAATTACCCTTAGATACAGCGATGTCTCCAATGAATCCAGAACCTTCTAAGATAAAGATATAATCTCCAAACTGATCTGTGGTTTTGTTCGTTGGTTTGGTATTGTGAACAATATAGAATTCAAATAAGTTTGTTGGTTTTTGGTATGATAATGTATCATCTGGGACGGTTATAACATCCAATGCTTTATCAATATGCAAGTCTCTTAACAATCCATTGCTTAAACGATTGTAATCGTATAAGCGGTACGTTACATCAGAGGATTGTTGAATCTCCAGTAATAATGTGCCTTTGCATATAGCGTGTACTGTTCCAGAATAGATATTGAATTGATTCCCTTTTTGAATTGGAAATTTATTCAATAGTGATTCTAATCTGTTTTGTTTAATAGCTTTTTGTAATTCCTCAATTGTTTTTGCATGATGTCCAATGATAATGGATGTATCAGGGTCTGTATCTAATATATACCAACACTCGGTTTTACCTAGACTGTCTTCATGTTGTTTCGCATAGGCATCATTCGGATGAACTTGAATACTCAAGTCATCTGTTGCGTCAATGACTTTAATCAGGATTGGAAACTCTTTTGCTGGATAGTTTCCAAACAATTCCTTGTTTGATTGATAGAGTTCTCTAAGAGTCATTCCTTTATAGATACCATTGGTGATGATGGATGACCCATTAGGATGTCCACTGATTCCCCAAGCTTCCCCAGTTTGGTTGGAACAATCATAACCATAGTTGTCTTTTATCTTAGAACCACCCCATACTTTATCAAAGAATAGTGGTTGTAGTTTTAATATCATGTTCTTCCTCCAAATTTATTTATTGGTATACTAAATAAATTATAACATAAATCCAATCCATTATACATAATGAAAACAGAATATGTTACAATAATTACTATCAGATATTTAAATAAATATAAGAATCATTGGAGGAAGAAACATGACGATTTTAGAAGAATACATTGTGGCTTGTACCAATCTGTATGGTTGTGTATCAAAAGAAAAGGTAATGGAGATATTTAACCAACAAACAGATCTTGATATCTCTGATTTTGATACGGTAGATATCTTTGCTATTGAAGAGTATGATGTTATCGATTATGAAGAGTATTATGTACAAGAAGATGTTTTAATATACAGAGATATCGATAAACTGATTCAAAGTCAACAGAATAAGCCATATTATGTTCCAAATCAAGAAGAACTACTTCGTTATGTTGATATGGATTACTTTGAGATAACCAAGGAATACAAGAACCTAGAGAACTACTTAAAAGAATCATATGAAATGGATAATCCTGATGAGTTGGATGATATCATGTTAGATATCTATTTCGAGATACTCGAAACAGATAGTCCAACAACGATTATTAAACTATATGAAAAGATGAATTTTGAAATTCCAGATGAACAAGTATTGAATGAATTGGTGGAATTAACATTCCAATTATATAATAATACAAAAAGACAAGACAACAATGGGTATTCTCCAACTGAATTACGAATATTGATGGATCACACATCAAATTGAATGAGGTGTTAAGGTGTTAAAAGAACTCGTTTTAAAGAAATTTAAACAAATTCCTTCGACTATGATGATTCTTGGGTCTGGTATCAATGCTTTTGTAGAGAACTTAGAAGATTCGATTGCGTATTCTTATATAGAAGTATTTGGCTTTTTGACCGATGAATCCATCGGTCATAAAGGAAACCTTCATTTAGGATATCTAAGTAAGAAACCAATCATTGTAATGGAAGGTCGAAAACATTACTATGAAGATGTATCGGACTTGGATATGAGATCAATGATTCAATCATTTGCATCCATTGGTGTAAAGAATATTATTATCACCAATGCATGCGGTGGAATGAATGAATCATTTAGTCAAGGTGATATCATGGT
>CAZUQS010000251.1:0-2255 GCA_964622615.1 uncultured Candidatus Izemoplasmatales bacterium
CGCCAATTTCTAAGACAAAAGGTAGATGGGCTTATCTATTATGGAAGAAATCTTTTCGATATTTATGAACAGAAAATAAGACATGCATACTTAAATAGATATGAAAAGAACAATGTAGATACCGATTACTTCCTAATGCTTTGGCAAGGAGCGTCTTCCCCATTATTTGGTAAGAACACAATGAAAACATTTGAACGATATTTCATTAAGAGTAAAAAAGCTCACGTGGAAATTGTCAACCCATATTATCTGTATCGAGAAGAAGAACAAGTTCTAAAAATGATCTATGATGAATTTGAAATGGATTTCAATAAATCTAAGATTGTTAATGGACACGTTCCAATGGATATCACTCAAGGAGAACAAGTTGTTCTTGCTAACAATCGTATTTATAGTATTGATGGCGGAATGTCAAAGGAATACTCTCATAAGACCAATATAGGAGGGTATAGTTTAATCTCTGACTCGCACGCATATTTTTTGGTTTCTCATGAGAGATTCGAAAATTATTACAAATTGATTGACGAAGAAAAAGATATTGTTTCAATCACAAGATCAGAAGAATTAAATGATCATAGAACATATGTCTACGATACCAATACGGGTAGAAAAATACAGGAAAGAGTAGATGACCTAAGACATTTATTACAAGCGTATAGGGATGGAACAATTAAAGAGAAGTATCATCTTGATAAATAAAAAAAATCGTTAGCTTTGTGCTAACGGTTTTATTATGTCTCGTTACTCCAATATATTTGCTTAAGTAGCGTACTTGATGCTTCATCTATAGATAGTAGCAATCGTTATAAGCTATAAAAATATAATATATAAAAACAAAAGCAATCACGATAAAAACTTTTTATATGTATTCTCCTATTAGTATATATATATATTAATAGTATAAATTTAAGTTTTTCATTAAAAAAATTCAAAAAAAACCAAAAAAATAGTATGATATATATAAGGGTATGGTGAAAACGCATGAAAAAACAATACAATCTAACAATTTTATCAACATCAGACACACACGGGTTTCTATTGCCAATTAACTACTCAAATAATTCGAAGGCAACTCATGGACTTTCACTTTTGCTTACAAAAATCAAGGAATATAGTAAAGAAAATAGACTTCTTATTGATGTAGGTGATTCAATACAAGGAAGTCCTCTTTTATATTTTCATCATTTAAATCAAGCAAAATATCCAAACCCAGTAAGCGAAATATTTAACTATGCAGATTATGATTACTATATTCCAGGAAATCATGATTTCAATTATGGAAAAGAATATCTCAAAGATTTTGCATCTAGAATACATGCAAAAACATTGTGTCAAAACATTTATAATGGAAATGATTTGCTATTTGATTATGGCTACGATATTAAAGAGTTTCCAAATGGAATTCGAGTATTGATTGTTGGAGTAACAACAAAATATATTCCGAATTGGGAAAACCCAATCAATATTGAAAACTATGTATTTAAAGATCCTGTAGTTGAAGCGAATCAAATCATTAAGAAATATAAAGATGATGTGGATTTAGTAGTTTTAGCATATCATGGAGGCTTTGAAAAAAACCTAGAAAATGGAAAAGAGTATGTAAAGGATACTGGTGAAAATCAAGGGTATGAGATGTTTAAAGAACTTCAAGATGTGGACATTTTATTAACTGGACATCAACACAGGCTTATCTCAAAAAAAATTAACAATCGACTTGCAATTCAACCTGGATGCTTTGGGTCTCATTTAGCGGTTATAGAAGTTGATTTTGATCATGAAAAAAAGGTTTCTTCTATAACATCATCGATGGTTGAAGCTAAAGGTTTAGAAGACGACCTACATTGCAAAGAAATCCTTCAAGATGTGGAAGCTGCAAATCAGTCTTTTTTAGATGAAGTAATTGGTATTGTTATGGAAGTTGATTTGCGAATTAAGGATTCGTTTTTAGCGAGGAGAACCAAACACCCCATTGTAGATTTCATCAACAAAATTCAATTGGAATCTTCTGGTGCGATGCTTTCTGCTACGTCATTAGCGAATCAAGTTACTGGATTTAATGAGAAAATCACAGTAAGAGATGTTCTTTCTACTTACATCTATTCGAACACATTAGTGGTTGTAGAAATTGATGGTGTAAACCTAAAAGCATATTTGGAAAAGTGTGCAGAATATTTTGTGTTAGTTGATGGAGAAGTACACTTCAATCCTAGGTTTTCTTATCCGAAATTAGAACACTATAATTATGATATGTTGGA
>CAZUQS010000252.1:0-2254 GCA_964622615.1 uncultured Candidatus Izemoplasmatales bacterium
TTTTTCTTCCTCATTCACAACGGAATAATTATTTATAAATATATCTACACTATCTGGTTTGATTAATGTTGAAATACAACGTAATGTAGTTGTTTTTCCAGCTCCATTAGGACCTAATAAACCAAATATTTCACCTTTATATGCTTCAAAACTAAGCCCATTAACTGCAACTTTCTTCTTTGAATCTGTTTTCTCAATACGACGTTGTTTTTTACTTAAACTAAATGTTTTAGAGATATTATCAACGGTAATTGTCTTCTCCATTTAAGCCTCCTGCATTTCGTAAATATATTACCAAAAAATTACATTTTTTACAAACTAAACTAGAAAAAAAAGTCTAAAAATTAGACTTAATTTCTTATTTGGTTGCTTTATCCAAAGCTTTTTGAGCAGTTTTACAAATTGCAGTAAAACCTTTTGCATCATTAACAGCTATATCAGCTAACATTTTACGGTTTACTTCCACACTTGCAAGATTTAATCCATTGATTAATCTTGAATATGATAGTTCGTTTAATCTTGCAGCTGCATTAATTCTAGTGATCCATAATTTACGAAAATCTCTTTTTCTTCTACGGCGATCCCTATAAGCATATTTGAATGAGTGCATAACTTGTTCTTTAGCAGTTTTGTATAATAAGTGCTTTGCACCATAATAGCCTTTTGCTAATTTAATTATTTTTTTACGTTTTTTTCTGGTTACGAAACTTCCTTTAACTCTTGGCATTTTTCTTCACTCCTTCTTATAAATATGGAACCATATGTTTGATTCTCTTCACGTCTGAAGCGTGAACAGTTTCGGTTCTTCTACCTTGGCGATTTTGTTTTGGTGTTTTGTGACTCATTAAATGGCCATGATAAGTAGATTCTCTAGTTAATTTTCCAGATGCAGTTCTTTTTAATCTCTTTTTTGTTCCTGAATGTGATTTCATTTTTGGCATAATAAATACTCTCCTTTACTATTTCTTCTTAGGTCCTAGAACCATAGATATATATCTTCCATCGTGTTTAATGTTACTTTCAACATCCCCGAATTCTTCGCAACGCTCTAAAAAAGTAGTTAGAACTTTTTTGCCTTGTATTACCAAAGCAGGTACAAATCGATAAGGTAATCTTACTGATACTTTGATTTTATCGCCTTTACCTAGAAACTTAATACCATTTCTAAGTTTTGTTTCAAAATCATGCGTATCAATAACAGCAGTCATACGTATTTCTTTTAATTCAACAACTCTTTGATGTTTTTTTGCTTCTCTTGCTTTACGTTGTTGTTCATAACGGTATTTGCTGTAATCCATTAATTTGCATACAGGTGGCTTTGCAGTTTGAGCAACACAAACTAAATCATAGCCTTCAGTTCGCGCTATTGTTTGGGCCTCTCTGCTGGATACGACACCATACTGATGTCCTTCCTGACCAATTAATCTGACTTCTCTATAACGGATTTGCTCATTAATAAGAGTTTTGTCATTTTTTACGGGTTTTTGATTGTTGTAAATAATATTAACACCTCCAAAGATAAATAAAAATGTGGATACCGTAAGGCACCCACATAACTAACACTTTTGATTTTTTTTCAAATCACCGACCAGCGTTGACCCATTGATACAAACAATCGGGTGAGAAGTGGGTACTTCTTCTTTCTACGGTTAAGACAATTATGATTATATTATATAACACAGCTTTTGTCAACTATTAATTCTCATTTTTTGTCTTTGTTTAATTTCATGTAATTCTCTTTATTTACTTGATAAGCTCTAGCAATTGCTAATGATCCTTTTGGTACGTTTTTATTTACAGTAGAACCAGCCGCAATAAAGGAATCATCGTTGATTTCAATTGGTGCAACTAAGTTTGCATTACAACCAATAAACACGTTATCTCCAATGATTGTTTTATATTTATTCTTTCCATCATAGTTCACAGTTATAGATCCACATCCAAAGTTGACATTGTTTCCAACTTCTGCATCACCTATATATGCTAAATGACTCGCTTTTGTGTTTTCGCCTGTAGTTGATTTTTTAATCTCTACAAAGTTCCCAATACGATTCTTAGGTCCAATATTTGCTCCATCTCTTAAATGTGCAAATGGTCCAACTGTAGAATTGTTTTGAATTGTTGAATTGAATACCAAAGAATGCTTACAAATAACAGCCTCACCTATACAGGAATTATGTATTTCCGTATTTGGACCGATTTGAGCTTTTTTACGTATAATAGAATTACCAGTAATATAGGTGTTTGGGTGAAT
>CAZUQS010000253.1:0-2243 GCA_964622615.1 uncultured Candidatus Izemoplasmatales bacterium
TGAAAGTGGTCAAGATAAGAGTTGATATATCCTTCTAAAAAATCCTGGACAGTTATTCCCTTTGTAATGAGGGAGTAGAGGATGGTGAAATTCTCATTTTTATAATCGAGCATGAGTGAGTAGACTATCTGGCGTTTGTCCTTAAAATAGTAGTAGAGGGTTGCCAATCCCAGACTGCAGTCTTTTGCAATATCAGAAATTTTAGAATTGTTTAGACCATCACGGAGGAATATTTTCCAGGCAGATTTCTTGATAGCCTCTATTCTTGATTTCCTCTCTTTTTCTCTTCTCGACTGTATACTCATCATATAATTCCTTAATTAGTTAAATCTAATGATTAATATTCTATGGTAATATAACATATTTTTTTGTAGTAATCAAATCTAAATTCGAAAACATTTCTATTTTAGAATCATAAATGTTATGTGTCAAGATATTAATGTAAATACTTTATTAATAGACATTTATTACTCATAGTTTACATATGTATAGTTATGGTTGTAAATAATATAGTGCAAATAATAAGAAAATAATAATAGTTTTTCTTGACAAGCAGAAAGTTTGGGCTATAATTTAGAAATGGTTTCGAAAATAGAAACATATACTAAAAAGGAGTTCGTTATGAAAAAAACAATGGTAGTACTTTTAGTTATCTGCTTGTTCATGGTAGGTGGGCAAGTTTGGAGTAGTGGTGAGAGCGATGCTGCAGGAAAAGTTATCACACTGGAATTTTTCCAGCAAAAAAGGGAAGTGGTCGAAATCTTTGATGAGATTATTGCCCGGTTTGAGGCTGAAAATCCCGGGATTAAAATTGAACAAAGTAATGTAGCAGACGCAGATCAGGTACTAACTAGTAGATTGGTAGTTGATGATGTTCCTGCAATCCTGACGCATTGGCCCAATAGGGTAGATTATAGTGAGGCTGCATTGGAAGGCTATTATGTCGATCTTACAGATGATCCAGCTGCAAGCGGTGCACTGGAAAATATTATTGATTCCATAAAGTTGGAGAATGGGAAAAATTATGCGGTACCGATTTCTATCAATACCCAGGGAATGTTTTATAATGTAGATCTGTTTAAGCAGAATAATTTAGAAATACCTGAAACTTGGGATGAGTTTATTGCTTTATGTGAAGAGATTAAAGCTATGGGTAAATTACCAATGATTTTCCCTGACAAAACAGCATGGACATTGGCTCAGCAGTTTAGAATGTTAATAGCATTAGATATGAATGGACATGCATTGATTGATGCAGTAAAAGCAGGAACAGCTGACTGCAGAGATAGTGCTGATCTTATCGCAGTTGCCGAAAAATTAATTGGAATGAGAACGTACGCTCAGGGAGACCCACTTGGAACCAGTTATGAACAGGCTATTTTTGAGTTCGCAACAGGTAAGGCATTTATGTTCTGGCAGGGAATTTGGGCAATACCAAGTATTGATAGTGCAAATCCTGATCTGAATTATACCATGTTCCCATTACCAGCAGCGAATGGCAGAGAGACTCTTGTTGAGTATGGTGTGGATTTGGCAATAGTGATTGGTAATACTACTCCTGCCCAAATTGAGGCAGGAAAGAAATTTGCAGCATTCGTTGCAACTCCTGCAATTGGACAATACTATGCTGATATCGATGGTTCCCCATCAGCTATCCGGGGTGTGGAATTTAATTCTGATGTATCACGACCACTTGTTGATATGGTTCAGGCCGGAAAATCCTTTAGGAATATTCGCTATAAATATGCTGCTGGTGGAAATGCGAGAATCAATGTTGCTTTACAGCAATTATTGGTAGACGAAGATATAGATGCCTTTGCTTCTGAAGTAAATTATGTATTTGGAAAACCTGAATAAGTATAATTAAGCAGTTTTTGAGGTAAGCCGCGGCTTGATCGGGGCTTACCTCACGCTTTCTCACTGTGGAGGTTTGTGTGTCACGAAAATTGAGCATCGGTGAAAAAAGAACATTCTTTGCTATGTCTTTCCATGGAGTACTCTTGTATGCTCTATTTTTTTTAGTACCGGTAATTATGGGTGTGTATTACAGTATGACGGACTGGAATGGGATTAGCCAATCGTATAACTTTATTGGATTAAAGAATTATGCGAGACTTTTTACAGATCATCGTGTACTGAATTCACTAAAAATTAACTTCACCTATATGTTCTTCTTTGTGGTGATTGTAAATTCATTAGCTATCATACTTGCTCTCATCCTTAATTCGGATAAATTGAATATG
>CAZUQS010000254.1:0-2242 GCA_964622615.1 uncultured Candidatus Izemoplasmatales bacterium
TAAACCAAGAAGAGAAGTTTATACCACCTCGGTCAATTATTCTTTCCTCTTCTTTAAAAGGTAAACAAGAACAAATTGAGGCATCTGGGTCAATCCCAATAAAGACTTCTTCTACATTTGCATATAAAGGAAAATTGATAATGACATATACTTCATCAGAATTTCCATTGAAAAATGTATATTCATACTCGTTTTGCAATGGAACAAATTTTGTGGAATCATAAAACTTAACATCCTCAAAATCTTTACCTACATAACAGTCAAATCCCATTTGTGCAACAGGTGTCATACCCGAGAGCACTTCTGTTGCTTGTACTTTTGCCTTAAGAGTTAAACGTTTTGAGTTTGTTTTGAAGTGCAGTTGTCCTCCTGATGTATTAGCGGCTAACTGAACAACCTTTGGTGATACTTGATTCAATTCTTTAACATCTGCATTTGGTAACCGATTATAACAATTATTTTCACTTAACCAATAGAATCCAAACACGGATATGTGTGTACATGACAACGGGTTTAACCACAAGATGTTGTTTTTAACTTGCTTTTTTAATTGTAATTTAGAGTCATCATTCATTGTTAAACAGTTTTGCTCATGTAATTGTCTTTGAATCTAAAATGCTCTCCATGGAAATAGAATCTTGTATACACAAAAGCTCTTCCATTATCCAAATATGTAACACTACTCAAATACAATGCAGGTTCTCCTTCATTTTGATGTAATAATTCCGCAACTCTTTTTGGCGCACCACGTGCTTCAATAGCATATTCGCAATTTTTAATTGTCCATAGTAATGTTTCTTGAATAAATTTATAGAAAGACCCATTGAATATATGTTCATCCAATTCTCCATACATATTATATGGAAGATATAATCGTTCAAATGCTAACGGCATGTTTTCTGATGATCGCAAACGTTCTATATAATAGATTGGATCTCCAACTTTTAATTGTAGACGTTGTGCACATATCTCATCTGCAACTCCTTTATCGAGTTTCAATAAACTTGTGGTTACAGGTGTATCCAATAGTTTCATTTCATTTGTAAATGACAAGAAACTTCCTTCATGCTTCTTAAATTCTTTCTTATTGAATATTACAAATGTTCCACGGCCTTTATGTCGATAGATATATCCATCCACAAGCAGGTTATTAATTGCTTGTCTCACGGTCATCCTCGCAACTCCATACCTTGCACATAATTCTGTTTCCGAAGGGATTAAGTCTCCTTGTTTTAATTTCCCTTCCAAAATAGAAACGCGCAAATCTTGCTCAATGATTTTGTATATCGGTCTTTTTTTCATAATATATCCTCCATATTACATTTGTAAATCGTATAATTCTCATAAATCTTTTTAAAGCCGCACTTCTTATAAAAATATTCTAATCCTGTCCAATCAACCATGATATCGCTCGCTCCACGATGAAATAATGCTTGTAATGCTTGATTGACCATATATAATCCAAGTCCTTTTCCTTGATATTCCGGAATGATTCCTAACGGACCAATTCCTGACAAATTCTCAAACAATAGGTAATCATTCATACTATTTGGATACTGTTTGGAACTTACAGACCCGGTATTGATAAACCCAACGATTTTGTTATCATCGAAAAGGACACCAATATCATGTATATCTGATTCCTCCACCTCATCATACCAGCGTTCTGAAAAATGTTGTTTGATAAGATGAAGTGCTTCTTGTTTTTGTGTTTCTGTGATTCCAAAAATAAATTCAGCGTGATTATTTTTGTATTCAACAGCTAAGGAATCACTTACAATTAAATTCATATTGTTTGAATGAACTTCAAACCCTTCCTTTTGAAAAAATGCATGGGTCGTTTCGTTATTGTTATGAAACACACCTGAAAAAATACATTTTTCATCTCCACCCACTATAAGTTCGGAATAGTTCGTTGTTTGCATGAATTGAAACAAATCTTTCAATATCGCTTTTCCATATCCTTGATTTCTTGATTCTTTAATAATATGTATCATCGAAAGATACAGTTTGTTTTTATTCTCTATTCGTAATGACTTTTTTATTGCAACAAATCCAATGTAGTTTTGCTCCAAATATAGTGCATACGAAAACTGTTTTATTAATTGTTGACAACCGAGTACTTTTTCCTGAAATAATCGCTTGCTTATTGGATGAATTTCACCCATTTCTTGGTTCCAAGCAGACAAAATATCTTGCTTTGATTCTAGTAATGTTTTTTTTACTAACAAGGAATCATCAC
>CAZUQS010000255.1:0-2235 GCA_964622615.1 uncultured Candidatus Izemoplasmatales bacterium
CTTCGCTAGCAAACTTTCAGTTTTATCATCTAATAGATGGCTAGCATGTTCTATAATTTCCTTGATAACGAATTCATGTTCTTTCAAAAATTCATTGTTTTTAATATCTTCATCAATGTTTGGATAATTCAATAACCATTGACTAAATAACGTCTCAACCTTAGCTAATTTTGTTGATTTCATCTGAACCGAGTTCATGCTTTTAATTGCAACCATATTTGTAGATTCACAAGAAGCGACTAAAGATGCGTAAGCCATTAGTTTTCCAAAAACATCCATAAGCTCCATTTGAGCATTTAAATACCCTACTAGCCTATTCAGCTTATTATCGTAGTTTGTGAAATCCTTGTCTTTGTTTGCGTAGATTTCTATCAAATCATCCAGCTTCTTATTATCTGCTAAAAATGTGTTATCCTCAAATCCTGAATATAGTTTCGTTAAGTCCCACGTGTTCATTTAGTTTTCCTCCATTTTTGTATAGTTTTCTTTTTTTAATGAATATAATTTTGATTCTTTAATTCCAAAATTTAGTGTTTCGTATCGAATGTTTCTTAGATAAGTGAAATTACATTTTTCGATGACTCTTCTTGATTTATCATTTTCAAGAAAATGGCAAACAATTATTTCCTTTAAATCCAAATCAATAAAACCATGCTCAATCACTCTTTTAACCGCTTCGGTTGTAAGCCCTCTACCCTCATAAGGTGTCGATAAAACGTACCCTATCTCATACTGCACCACACCTTGTTTATTAATCTTTTTATGTAATCCAACAGATCCGATAACTTTTTGATCTTGAAGGTGGAATATAGCCAAGACATCCTCTTTCTCAATGAATGATGAAATGATTTTTCTAGAAAATTCCTTATTTTTATGCACAATCCATCCTGCGTTAGGACCAACTGTTTCCATTTGACAATACTCAAAAAAGTCATCAACGTCATCGTAGGTGAACGGTCGTAATATTAATCGTTTTGTTTTTAAAGTTTTCATTTTAAACACTCCGACACAGTAAGCCCCTTAGATTGAATATCCAAGTGCTCTTTATTGTTCAGCATGACAGACAAGGTATTTTGAACCGCTTCTTCCACCAGTGGTTCATAAGGAAATGTCTGTTCAAAATGTCTTGCAGTTCTGATTGTTGGTTTGATAATTGGGTTCTTAGGAACATATATTGTACAGCAATCAGAAAATGGTCGATTTGAGATATTTAATGTGCCAATTTCTTCTGCAATATTAACGATATCGTTTTTATCAAAAATCGATAGTGGACGAATAACCAATAGTTTTGTTGCATCTTGAATTGTAGACATACTCTCTATTGTTTGAGATGCAACCTGGCCAATAGAATCTCCAGATATCAATACTCCACAATTATGTTTTATTGCAATCTCACTTGCAATGCGGTACATCATCCTTCTCATTATCGTTATCATATAGTATTCAGGGATATGCAATAATAATTTTTCATGTAGTTTATAAAATGGAACCAAATGTAATGTAATCTGAGAGTCCGGTGCAAATTTCGCTAATACTTCCGTTAAATCGACTACTTTTTGTGCAGATTCAATGGAAGTCATAGGTGTGGATTCAAAGTGAATACAATCTACTTCTAACCCCTTTTTCATCGCTAAGTAAGCACTCACTGGAGAATCGATGCCTCCACTAAGTAATACCAATCCTTTGCCACCTATTGAAACTGGGAAGCCTCCCATTCCTTTTATACGATTCAAGTATATATAAGTACCATCTCTTCTAACCTCTACCTTTAAAGTCAAACTTGGATTATGTACATCTACTTTAAGATTATCTATTTGAGTAAGAATTTTTTTACTTAGTATCTGTGTAAGTTCTTGAGACGTATGCGGGATTCTTTTGTCCGCTCTTTTTGTGTCTAATTTAAATGTTGTCAAGACACCTTTCGTTTCAAGTCTAATTATTTCTAATGATTTTTGAGCTATTACATCAAGATCATAATCACATTTTAATACTTTTGAATAAGAAGACAGTCCTGATACAGTATTTAGAACTTTAATAACATCATCAGCATCCGTATCCTTAAGTTTTATATAGATTAAGTCGTGTTGGTATTCTATTGTAACATCCAATGCGCTAAGTTTTTTTGAAAGTTGGTTATTCAACGTGTATCTAAATGTTCTTTGATTCTTTCCTTTTAAAGTTAGATCACCATATCTAACCATTATATAATCATACATAATTCACCTCATAATCCAT
>CAZUQS010000256.1:0-2234 GCA_964622615.1 uncultured Candidatus Izemoplasmatales bacterium
TTGGGAATATATTCTATTAATCAACCCAATGCAATCCGCTGCGGAAATCATCAATGGCGGCTTTGCTGGGTATGTAGTTACATGGAAATATTTCTTTGCCATTGGATACATGCTGTTTGGATCTATCATTCTATACTTTACCCTTGTCCTACCAAAATTCCAAGATTATGCAATAAAACAAAGTGGGGTGTAAACCATGTTTAAAACTGTAATAAAATCAGAACTAAAAAATATAACCCGAGATAGAATGTATATATTCTTTTTTGTATTTCCAATCGTACTCGGTGTTGGTGGTTATTTCTTAATACCATACGTAGAAGGTTTGGTTGCACCAGGAAATCCGATGGCTCAAATAATTGCGATGTTCTTAATACTAATTACTGGATTTATATTTGGTGCGGTTACTGGGTTTACCTTACTGGATGATAAAGATGACAACGTGTTAATGAGTTTAAAAATCACACCGATATCTGTTCGTTTTTATGTCATAGTAAAATTAGCAATTAGCTATGTTTTTGGATTTTTCGCGATGATTGTTTTAACAGTTGCGATGAATTTCTTACCAGGTTCTAGTTTTGGTACAATCCTATTAATCGCTATTATTGGAGCGATTCAAGGGCCAATGGTCGCGTTAATTGTAAATTCCTTCGCAAGAAACAAAGTAGAAGGTTTTGTTATTATGAAAGGGTCAGGATTATTACTAATGATTCCGGTTTTGGTATTTTTTGTTCAAACATGGAAAGAAGTTTTTCTTGTAATCGTTCCTGGATTTTGGCCAGCTAGGTTAATTCAAATGGAATTGTTACCAATGGTAGATGTTAATTTCACCTTTATTGTATACTTTATTATCGGTGTTATTTACAATATAGGATTCGCTGCTTTACTCATGAAATTTTATGCAAAAAGATCAAATTTATAGGAGGATATTATGTTCTGGAAGGATTTCTTTATTATTTACGGTATCATTTGCTTGTATGTAGGTTTGCTTAAACCGCCATTCATTTGGAAAATGAAAAAATTCAAAGTAATGACGGAAATGTTCAAGGGTGAAAAGGGAGTTCAAATTTTTGTAATCATATTTGGCCTTGCATCACTCGCAGTAGGTATTTGGGTTTTTTAAGGAACAGACAAAAGGCTATTCATTTGAATGGCCTTTTTGTTTAGAGTCTATTTTTAATAAGAAAAATATGCTAAATATGGGTTAATTTTTAGAAGTATAGTGATATAATCTAATTGTATTGTAAGCGGGAGATTAGAACCTATCTGTTTCTTTAAATTTAACTATTTGTATGTTGTACAAACAATCCAGTGATTGTTATATAGGAATTAATGATAAATGTAACATTAAATACAAAATTTTAATCTAAAACCATTTTTCACAAATCCTATTCAATTTAGAACATAAACGAAATAAGTGTTGATTTATAGTTATAATTCGAGTATAATCTAAATAAGAGGTGGTTTGAATGGTTAACAGATTAAATTATATAAATACACTATTGGAATATAAAGATAAACCTTTTGTAAAGGTTTTAACCGGACTGAGACGAGTCGGGAAATCAGTGCTATTGGATTTGTACGTTGAAGAACTAATATACCAAAAAGTTAATAAAAACCATATATTAAAGATTAATTTTGAATTACCGGAATTTTTCTCAATTGATGATTATAAGTCACTAACCGATTTTGTTGCAAAATGGAGTAAAAACAAAGAAAGACCTTTATATCTCATGTTAGATGAAATCGGTAGAATAAAAGATTGGGAAAAAGCAGTTAATGCCTTTCATGCTATGAATATTTTTGACATATATATTACTGGATCAAATGCCGATTTACTATCATCTGATTTATCAACCTATTTGGCGGGGAGATATATTGAAATACCAGTATATCCATTTTCTTACAAAGAATTTGTTGAACTATACCCAAATTCTAAATTTGAAGACTATATTGTCTTTGGTGGTATGCCTTCAATTTCTGTGCTTCATTTGGATTATAAGTTATCGATGAATGTGTTACGAGATGCTTTTAAGTCTGCAGTATTTCAAGATGTTGTTTCAAGAAATAAAATTAGAAATCCTATCATTCTTGAAAGACTAATTCAATACGTTTTTCAAAATGTAGGTAAAACATTTTCAGCACTTTCAATCTCGAAATATTTTAAGTCGCAGCATTTGAGCGTATCAGTAGATACAATTCTTCATTATTTAAGTATTATAGAAGAAGCATTTCTA
>CAZUQS010000257.1:0-2201 GCA_964622615.1 uncultured Candidatus Izemoplasmatales bacterium
CGTGGTGAAATCGGTAGACACGATGGACTCAAAATCCATTGCCCTTAAAAGCGTGCCGGTTCAAGTCCGGCCGGCGGTACCATATGTAATTGAAGTAGATGACTATATGTTATTCTGCTTTTTTATTTGCCTGGAAAAAAATTGAAGTTTTATTATTTTTAAAAAAAATGTAAATAATACTTGACATTATGTTAATTATACATTACAATATGTATGTGGAAGTTAACACAATAACAAAAAGGAGGGTAAAACAATGTCATACAACGAAAAGAAAAGTATAACGAATATTGTAAGTTCAATCATTATTACGGGGGTCTATGCAATCATTATCTATCAAAAATATTTAAATGGGTCGATTGATGCAACTAATGTGTTCAAGTTTTGGGCAATCATCATTCTAATTTTTATACCTATTTCTATAATAGCGAGAATTATTATCATGATCATATTTTCTATCATTAACGCAGTTGTTCAAACCGCAAAAGGGGAAGACCTAGATGAAGCTGATTTAGTAGATGAAAGAGACAAACTAATCGAATTAAAAGTAACCAAAGCGTCATTAATAGTTTTCTCATTAGGATTTGTCTTAGCACTTGTAACTCAAGCGTTTAATATGAGTAATCATATGTTCTTTATCACATTGATGCTTGCTGGTGTAATCACAGAAATTGTTTCAGAAACAATGACCATAATGTATTATAGAAAAGGTGTTTGATCATGAAGAAACTTATTATAAATAATAATGTAAGGAGACTTAGATTTGAGAATGATGAAATGACACAAAAGGAATTGTCAGTCAAAGTTGGAGTTTCAAGACAAACAATTGTTGCAATCGAAAAAGGACAATACTCACCAACTCTAGACCTTTGCTTCAAATTAGCTCTAGCATTTGATAAGCAGATTAGTGAGATATTCTATATTGAAACAGAGGGTATTAAAGATGAGTAATCAAAAAACGTTAATCGTATTGTATTCCTATCATCACAACAACACTGAAAAAGTAGCGGTAGAAATGGCTGATGTATTAGATGCTTCCATCAAAGCGCCCAAAGAATTACAAATGGAAGATTTACAACCATTTGATCTGATTGGGTTTGGTGCGGGTATTGATAGCAATATGCATTATAAAGAACTTATACAATTTGCTGAAAAATTGCCACTCGTAACGTTTAAAAAATGCTTCATTTTTTCAACCAGTGCAATACAAGGTGAAAACAAGGTTCAAAAAGATCATAAGAAGTTAAGAAGTATATTGCAATCTAAAGGGTATGAAGTTATTGGGGAATTTAGTTGTTTAGGTTTTAACACAAATAGTTTTCTTAAATTTTTTGGAGGAATGAATAAACAAAGACCAAATTCAGATGATTTAACGAATGCAAGAAGGTTTGCAAGAAGTCTTATAAGTAGAATTCAACATGATTGCAATACAGGTCAAGAAATTAATTCGTAGATCTGTTACTCTATGCATGATGAACATATTGAAGGAGTACCAGTTAAGGCATTTGTAAAAGGTATATTCACGGAATAGAAAAAAACAAGGAAAACGATAATGTTTTCCTTGTTTTTTCTATCAACCGATTGAAAAAGTAATGGTTTCTATGAGAAATATATATGTTATAATTGAAGTAGATAATAGTAACAATGATTATTTTTGATCCGAATTGATTATAATCTTCAATAAAGGAATAAGGTGTTCACATGAGGCTAGGGTTAATTCCTTCTATATGTAAGAATGGAGATACTAAATTTAATTTTGATAAAATAAAACAACATATGAAATCAGGTTCTCAAAAGAATTTAGATTTTGTATTTTTTGGTGAGTCTTTTCTTCAAGGCTTTGATAGCTTAACATGGAATTTCTTAAACGATAAAAACATAGCTGTTTCTAAAAATGATTCTATAATATTAGAGATAAAGCAACATGCTATCAAAGAAAAAATAGGAGTTGGATTTGGATATTTCGAACTTGTAGATGATTCCATTTATAGTAGTTATATTATAATAGACAAAGAAGGGAAAGAAAGCCTTAATTACCGTAGAATATCCAAAGGATGGAAAAAGATTAAGAAAGCAGATTTTCATTACAAAGAAGGGAATGAAGTTGTCTTTTTTACTGATTCAGGCATAAAATACTTAGTTGGCTTATGTGGGGATTTTTGGGCCAAGAGTTCACTAAAGAAATTCAGGAAAAATATAAAGGC
>CAZUQS010000258.1:0-2198 GCA_964622615.1 uncultured Candidatus Izemoplasmatales bacterium
TTTAAATATATATATAATCCTTTATAATCTTTTTTAAATGATTGTGCTATAATAAAATATCAAATTATACAGTAAACTTTGAAGTTACCCTTATTGGATTCTATGGAGTTGAAACTCTATCATCGAACTCCATACATTCAGGTCATTAACTAGTAAACATATGAAATATATTAAGGGATGTCCATTTTTGGCCATCCCTTATGTTTTATAGTTTTATTTGAGACATTAACCTTTTTAAATATTCTTCTTGTTGTGTTTCAGATAGTGTATGATAATGTATTTCAGGTGTCATAACTGCGTATTGCAGTAACAACCCTGAGATCACTAATCCTAATGATGTATCTGAATGTTCATCATGAATACGATGATATCTATGTAAGGTTTCTTTTATCTTTTTTGAAATCTGCGAAATATAATTTAGGTTCTCCGGAATTCTACCTTGAATGGATTCTTGTATAATCATCCGGATAAGATGTATGTTCTTAGAAACACTCGTTAAACGATTATGAAGTAATCTTTCTACGAAATCATGTAACGACAAATCAAAATTAAGATCTAACACTTCGGATAATTCATGTTCCAAAGTAACCTTAATCATTGTTTCGAATAAGTTTTGTTTTGACTGAAACTTACGAAAAAGTGTCATTTCGGCTACATCAGCAGTTTTCGCTATTTCTTTCGTGGATGAGCCTAAATATCCTTTTTCTGTAAACACTTCAATACTCGCTTCGATTATTTTTTGAGATGTATCCATTGATATACTCCTTCTTTAACTAGTCGCAACTTTTTTTTGTTTCCCTATCACACCTAATAAGGCAGGTAAAACGACGATAGAGCTAATTAATGCTAATGATATATTGATTAACGTCATTATACCAAAATTAGACAGAATTTGAAAGTCAGAAAATACTAAAGCACTGAATCCACCAATCGTTGTTACCGCAGAAACAATGATGGGTTTACTCATCAGTCCAACTGCGTTTACAATACTTGTTTCATGATTATTGGATTCTTTCTTAAATTCATAATAACGCATAAGTATTAATATTGTGAATTCCGTTCCTATTCCGATTATCAGAGCTCCTAGAGTTGAGGTTAGAGGTGTGTAATCAAATCCTAATATGTACATGATTCCACCACTCCATCCAACAATAAAGACAATTGGTAATATCGCAATTAATGCTTTGAATAGATTGCGATATATTAGTAATAATGCTACAAACACCAATCCGATACTTATTAGTGTGATGATTAATCTATCTGAAGTCATAGCACCTAACATTTCTTGGTCTACAACGCTTTGTCCAGTAATCGTAATATCAATGATTAAATTCAAGCTATCCAAAGAATCATTCAAGTTACCAATAAAGCTTTCAAACTCTACATCATCCATATTAGCGAGCGATATATTGATAATACCTAAATTCTCTACCGATGATTGAACCAAAGCTAATTGTTCATCGGGTAGTTGATTCATATAGGTATTATAATTTGATTCATCCCACAAGTTGTTAGAAGCCATATCTAACATGGTAGAAACAGAACCAACCATAATAATACGTTCACTATAATCATTCACTACCATATTCGTTATTTCTTTCACTTCTTGAAGTGTATTGTAATCATCTATTGTATTCGCTTCATACATGATTACGATACGATCGGTAGAACCGATTAAATCTCTTAATTCTTTAATATCAGAAAGAGCTTCACTATCTTGAGGCATAAATGTCTCCATATCCGTTTCTACTCCGACTTTTTGATCAAAAAAGAATCCTACACCAGCAAGTAAAACGGCAATGACTACAATAACATATTTAACTTTTAAAACACCTTTTGTAAACTGTTTCATAACAGAAACATATTTCGAAGGTTTCTTCTTCTTGATCTTTTTATCTTTATCCGCTAATTTCGTTCGTATGGAAAGAATTGGTAACAGTGCAAATAAAGCAAGTAAAAATGCAATTCCAATTCCGATGGTTAACATCAATCCAAAATCTTGAATCATCGGTACTTTTGATTTAAATAAACTAAGCAATCCTAACGATGTTGCGATTAAAGAAATCAATACCGCTGGTGCTAGTTTATAAATTGTTGTTTTTAATGGTTTATTCATTTGATTCACCTACTGATAATTCTTCCATGTACCGACTTTGAAACTGAATACTATAATCTATACCCAAACCGATTAAAACCGG
>CAZUQS010000259.1:0-2130 GCA_964622615.1 uncultured Candidatus Izemoplasmatales bacterium
GACTTTCTATTAACAGCGTAATCATATTTTGCCTTTTGTCTATCAATTTCAGCTGATCTATTCTGGCTCATTAAAATAACTGGAGCTTGTATAGCAGCTAGACAACTTAATACTAAATTCAATAATATAAATGGGTAAGGATCCCATCCTTGAGACCATGCTGTCACATTCAATATCATCCATACAAACAAAAAAGCAAAAAAACCTACTATAAAAAACCAGCTCCCTGCAATTTTAGTTATATTGTCCGCATATTTCTGACCGAGTGTCAAACTCTTCTTTTTCATCACATTAACATCATCTAACATATATCTTTTACTACTTATCCTTTTAAATTTCTTTCGATAGACTTCTTCTTTTGGAAAAGAAGTCATCTGGGAGAAGAAAATATATTGTTGAATGTGAACATTTAATTGTCGTTCGACGAATGCGATTCTTACTTGTCAGAGGACACCGGATAGTTTTGATATTTTCTTTTATGAGACCGATTCTAAACGAATTTGAATCTCTATTTTGATAATATTTAAATAGTATCATCTTCTAGATAGTATATGAAAAACATATTTGTATTTTTAACTATAAGTTTATTTTTATTGGTGGGAGTTTCTGCTGAAATGAGTATCAGTGAACCGAAAGAAGTCTATAATCTTGGAGAGAAATTATATGTTTCATTAGATGGAATTACTGGTAATGATGAAGGTAATTTGAACATAAATTTAGTTTGTAAGAATGAAACCGTTAGCTTATTGAGAGTGTCTGCAAGATCTTTTTCTTTAGATGGTGCTCAAGCTTATTCATTACCATATAAATTTTTAACTACTGATGATTTGGAAATTGATAATTTAGATGGATTGATTGGTAATTGTAAAATTGTATCTTTACTTGGAAGTGTTTCTGTTGCGACAAAAACATTTGAGATTAGTAATGAGATTAATGTTAATGCTAAATTGAATAAATTGACCTACAATCCTGGTGACGAACTTTTGTTTACAATAGATGCCAACGATGCAAATGGAGCCCCTTTCGTCGGATATTATAATATAAAAAACTTTACTCTACTTTCTGGAGAAATTAATGGTGCTGAGATACTTGAGACCATTTTATTGAGTGATACTCAAAAGGCAGGAACATATATCTTAAACTTGGAAGTTTATGACAAAGATAGTAATGATAAAATATTGAATAGCGGTACTGAGATACATTATTTTGTTATTAATCAGCGACCTACTAATCTTAATTTGATTCTCTCTGGGTTAACGATTAATCCTGATGATAACTTAACTGTAAATCCAGAACTACTTGACCAAAGTGGAGAGTTAATGGAAGAAATCGTTTCTGTATATGTTGAATCACCTGAGGGTTTTGTTAATACTTATACTGCAGAATCTGGTGAATATCTAGATATTCATTTTAACTCTAATGCTAGCATGGGTGTATGGAATGTTTATACTTTTTTAGGAAGTATATTTTCTGATAAGTATGAAATTATGGTTTTGGGTGTTCCTAAGTTGATGTATATTATTGAGGGTACTGTTTTAAATGTTGAGAATATTGGGAATACAATTTATGATGATGTAATAAATGTAAGCATTGGAGAAACTAATTATTCGCTTGATCTAGTTCTTGAAGCTGGAGATGTAAAACAGTTCAATCTACAAGCTCCTGATGGTGAATATAATATTAATATAGGTAGTAAATCAGATGCGAGCATCTTCACGGGTTCTGTATTATTAACGGGAAATAGTGTTTCTATAAAGGATTTAAGTAAAGGTTCTGGGTGGATTGACTACTCTTGGTTATGGATATTTTTAATATTAATCTCTGGTGGCTTTGCTTTTGTAATGAGTAATAAAAGTAAGTTAAAAATTACCTTACCTACTAAGAAAGAAAATACGAAGAAGAAAAAGAAATTAAGTTTTATCAAATTTGGATTAAAAAAACAGAAGAAAAAAACTAACGCAGGAAAGGGACATGTTATTGAAGATGGTTTGGTTGATATTCAAAATAAAAAAATTACAGCTGAATCTACTTTGGTTTTGAAAGGTGAAAAAATGAATTCTTGTGTCTTGGCTTTACATATAAAGAATTATGACGAACTAGAAAATTCAACTAAAGATTCACTAGTTAACA
>CAZUQS010000260.1:0-2116 GCA_964622615.1 uncultured Candidatus Izemoplasmatales bacterium
ATAGAAGCATTAAGGATATAAAACACTACAAGAACGCATAGAAATATTATCAAAATACACATCGCCTTCACCTTGATATTCAAGAGTAATATCAATTGAGACAATGGTATCATCAATAGGAACAGAACCAAAATTATATTGCCATCCCTCTATGCTTGTATCAAAATCTATATATATTTCATTGGTTTCGGCAAATGAATTAGTTGTTTCAACTTGAATACGGAAATATCTATCGTAATAATCTGTAGATTGTTTGGATGTTGGAGTTCCTTCTGATTTAGCCCAACCACCAATTAATAAATTTCCAGGTTCATCATAAAACCCTAAAAATGAATAATTAGTGTGTGTTACACTTCGAGCTACAGTTGAAGACCCAGTCATCTTAATTCCATAGTCGCCTAAAATGGATTCATAAATGTCTGAATCATAAGTATTCACAACTCTACTTACATTTGTACCTAATGTTCCCCATTTAGGTATTACGGTTGATGAAGATGCATATTCAAATGAAGAGTTTTCCACTAAGTTTATTCTTGATGTGCCAAAGCCTTCAGAAATTTGGATTCCATCAAAACAACCGTATCCTATTCCATAATTTGCTAATTTAATTGTAACGACTGTATCGTCAGCTTCTACTACAATATATTTGCTAACAAATTCCCATTCGTTAAGAGTATGTACACTACCTTTAGAAGTTCCATATGTTCCGGTTGTTGAAATTGCATCAATATATACGTCTTCCACATTTGAAGTAGCATTATAAATATATCCCGACAAGGTATATGTACCTGCATCTAAAGTGATATTTTGAGTTATATATGCACCATAATCGTTAGTAGCACTAATTTTTGCACTATAAGTACCGACTTTGGCTACCGGAGAACTAGAAACTCGACTTAATATACCATTACTTCCACTTTCGAGATAAATATTGCTCCACCCGTCATATGGATCGGTAAATGAATATTCAAATTCAGCGTTTGCAAGGTAATTTCTTTGTGCTACTTGTGGTGTTGATTTTGATACTAATTTGTGATTATTATTATAATTAGGATCTCCATCTAATAGATAAAGAATCTCGTTTGTTGAATTATCGTTATATTTAAACAGGTTCAAATATGAGAAACTCTGAGATGTTCCGTGGCTGTCAGTAATATTAACAGTGTGTCCATAATCATCAAATTTGTTAATAATATACTCGCCGGTTTCATCGGTAATAGTAGTTTTTTTATTATCAAAATTATAAGTTATTTCAGAGTACAATGATGTTGAAAAATATGAAGATACTGAATCCATTTTATCTGTGGTAGTACTATACTCATAAATAATTTTCTGGCCGTTATACTCACTTGCTTGTTCAAGTTTTCCGAGAGTATCATAAGAATAACTTAATGTGTTATCTGTGCTCCAAGTTGTATCGGAGTTATAGTCTTTCATTCTTATACAACCTGTTAGTCCATATCCAGAGGACCCTGTTACATCAGTATATGAGTATGTTATTTTTTCAGATGCACTGTATGTTGGCGCATCAGTTAAATACAAATATAGAGTTGCTAACGAAAGTCTACCAGAAGTGTATTCAAGGTTTATAAAATTTCCTGTATTGTTTACTGCATCTGTATTCGTACTTATACTTACTATTTTTTCTGGATATGATGCATCTCTGCCTATAGTTATTGTTGTTTTGTTAGTTGCTGAGAGGTTTCCGCGTATTTTGTTTAAATAGAAAATACCATTTACGATATGTGTGTAGTGTTATAATGTAAAATTAGTAGCTAGAATGTATGCGCCTAACTCTACGTCTTGACTATTATGGTGAATCATCAGTAGTTGGCCGCTTCCGTCTTCAGCTATATATATTTCACCATATTCATTTGCACTTGTGTCAAGAATTTCCGCTAGGTAGGATGGATAATCATTTATGGAAGTAGAATTGCATATTCCTACTTCGTGGTAATATACTTTTGAACCGGTTGAATCAATAGCGAAATACAAATCAAGATAATCATCATATTCTACCTTCATATTGTAATTTGTTTGCCAACCTAATCCGTATCCTAAATCTACATTTTTATTTGACACATTGTATATACAATGTGTCAAATAAAAATGTAGA
>CAZUQS010000261.1:0-2093 GCA_964622615.1 uncultured Candidatus Izemoplasmatales bacterium
ATATTATCTTCTAACGCTATTTCACTTAAATCAAACACTAAATATGCACTTCTATTAATTGCAGCTTCTTGTCTTAGCCTTAAGAGCGGAGCGTAAAATATTCCATCTGTATTTTCGATATAAATTGCAATAGGCGTTCTACTAAATTCACATTTAACTTGATGTTCTTGGTCTGGTTGAACCCAACATTCTTGAGTATCTCCACCTTCAAATTCCATAAATATTTCACCATAATCATCAAGGGTTAATCCAGTGGATTTAAAATAGATTGCCCCAACAGTGAAATCAATATCTAAAATCTCATTAGTATATTTGTAAAATGGTCTGCTTGTTTCATCTTGAATTCCAGAAATGTCTACTAACTGAGCTCCTGATATATTGTTAAAAATTGGAATAGTACCTTCTGAACTATCATCAGAAGGAGCATAGTATTCTAGATTGAAATCATCCAAAACATATCGTTCTGAATCAATGAGTGCTTCAACAAGCAATATCTTTTCCGTAGCTAAATCAGAGTTCCTCCAACCATATTCAATAAAATCTTGATATGTCAAAAAGGATTCGTAAACCTTAAATGCAGTAGCATCGTTCATTTCATACAATTTGTAGTTATCATCAGATGCGATTAATGTGAAGTTTTGAGGTGACAATCCATAATCACTATTAGCGTCAACAACAATATATTTAAACCCTAAAAAATGATTTAAATAGTATCCGAAATTATTCATTTTATCTTTTGACTGATATTCATGAACGCTATATAATAATCTTCCAATTTCATTTGTTTCTGCATCTGTCCAAGAATGAAAAATTCCTGTGTTTGTTGCATAGCTAGTCATTCTATTAAAGTTGGTGTCTTCAACTGCTAAGTTATCTATATCAATATATACTCTATAAAATTCATCTGTATCAAGTGAGGCGTCCAAAAATCTTTCTATTTGATGAGCATTTTCGAATGTATTAATTTTATTTCTAACTGATAACGGACCAGAATAAATATAGCCTATCGCTACTATAAACTCAATCCAAAAAAACAATTTAACAACAGTCCACTTTTTGAACCATCCGAATATCAATAGAATCAACAAATACAACGCGGAAACACATAATAATACAGTATCTGCAATTAATATATCCTCAGATGCTAAATATCCACCTGGTTCGATATTGTTAATGTGATAAATATAGTAATAAATTAACGCTCCAACAACAACTAACAAAGATGCGATAATTATAGTCATAAACTTCATCTTAACCTTTTCGAAACCATACCGATCAAAGACGTGTGCTAAAATCATAACTTGAAAAATTGGCAACATATTTATCCATCGAGTATATGGTGCATCCATCGTGCCGGAAAACACATAAGAAAATAGTGGGAAAAACATAAACAACATTCCCAAAATAATCGCAACTTTGTATATCCTACTTATTTTATCTCTCATGAAGAACACATAACTCATGTATGTGAACCCTATAATTGAAATATATAGAGAAATATGCTCTAGCGCATAACTATTTCCAAACCCGTAAAAGCCGATTGGTTTTTGTTCTGTAAATATTTTAGCTACAAACCTAATGTATATATTGGGCTGAAATAATTTTAGCTCAAAAGATCCAATATTGACTATCCACGAATCAAAAGACCCAGTACTTCTATACGTTTCTTCAAGTATATATAAAATTGATGGATACGCAATTACAGCTGACATCAAAACTCCAAGTAGAATTAATGAAAAGAAGATTATAGATTCTTTTACAAAGAGAAAAAACTTGAAATTCGGTTTTTTGATATATTCTAGAACATACGCAAATGCGCAAAATGCTAAAATGGTATATCCTAAATAGAAATCATAAAATATACTAGCAAAGGCAAATAACGGTACAATCCACCTCTTTTTGTGGAAAAAATAATGAATAACTATTAAAGCTAACGGCATATAAACTGTCAAGGATAAAAATACTGGAAAAGCCATAAAACTTACAGTACCGCCACTAATAAAGTAAATAATCCCCATCCAAAATATGGTTCTGTTTTTCATGCTGTTTAAGGATAGATAATAAGCAAAAAGCATTACTCCGGTAAATATTTT
>CAZUQS010000262.1:0-2090 GCA_964622615.1 uncultured Candidatus Izemoplasmatales bacterium
TGCATGTCTTATTTTCTGTTCATAAATATCGAAAAGATTTCTTCCATAATAGATGAGCCCATCTACCTTTTGTCTTAGAAATTGGCGATCTTCTGTTAATGGAACTGCAGCGTGAAATAATAAATTATTGTTATATTTCAAGTATATACTTCCATTTTGAAAAATGTACCTTGCATGTTTTTGAAGCATTTCATTATGTAAGAATAACTGGTTTAAATGTTCTATTACTTCTTTTTCCTCTTTAAACAAACGATAAGGATGTTTTGAACTAACCGTAGGGAAATTACTGTCTATAAGTTCATATTCAACATCGTCAATAGTAATTCTGTTTTTTTCAAAATCTATTTTTTCCAGCAGATTTCTGTCTTGCATATTGAAATCAGGATTTCTCATGACTACTTCATATTCCAATTTAAATTGAATGATACTAATCGCTTTATGAATTCTAGCAACAAAACTTAAATCTTCATCCTTTTGATACCTTGAACCAAATCCTTTTGGTATAAACTGCTCACACGGATCGTTCTTATAAAACTTATCTGCAAGTCTTGCAAGTGGTATTAAATTGATACCATATCCATCCTCAAAACAATCAAGACTATTATACCTTGCAGCGATTCGTATTACATTCGCAGTCATTACCTTAGATCCACTTGCTGCACCTAAGAACGATATATCATGATTACCCCATTGTATATCAACATTTTTCATCTTGTATATTTTTTCCATAACCAAATGAGGGCTTGGTCCTCGGTCAAAAATATCTCCTACAATATGCAGTCTTTCAACCGCTAAATTACGTATAAATCTGCTTAATTGGACAATAAATTTACTTTCTCTTCTGGTTTCGAATATAGCATCAATAATCGCATTGTAATACTTTTCTTTATCTTCATGAGAATTGGATTCATAGATCAGTTCTTGTATCACATATTCGAACTCTTTTGGAATCGTTTTTCTTACTTTACTTTTTGTATATTTTGTTATGATATTTTTTGCTAAATCTATCATTAGAAACAATTGTTCTCTCAGCGTTTTATTAAATTCCGTTTTTTTTAGTTTTTCTCGATATTTGTTTATCATATCGGTTGGATAATAGATAAAAAATGCTAGTCTATTTTGATGTATTTCTGACATGTCCGGAAAAATTAGGTCTATTTTTTCTTTGATTATACCGGAGGCATTCTTAAGGTAATGATTGAAGGCATCATACTCACCATGAATATCTGTAATAAATATCTCTGTTCCTTTTGGTAAATTTAAAATCGCGCGTAAATTGATTAGTTCTACACTTGCAGTTTGCACAGATGGAAATTCTTTACTGAGCAATTCTAAATATTTGTTTTGATATGGCATATAGCCCTCCTATAAAATGTCCTTATGTTAATATTTTAATTTATATGATATGTTAATGCAATGTTTTTAATTAAAAAGGAATGTAGCTTACATTCCAAGTGAAAACAATAAGCCAAGTCCTACTCCTATGAATGTTCCAAGAGCATACCCAATTGATCCACAAATTAATCCAGGAACCGTTAAACTTTCGTTCTTTAACTGCTTTGTAATTGCAGGTACAAAGGCAGGCCCATAAATCCCAGCTGTGGCGGTAACGATCATACAATCAGCATCTATTTTTAATGCTTTAGCAAATCCAATATGAACAATAAATGATCCTACAGTGATTATTCCATAAAGGATAATTAAATCTCCAAAATTGCTTCCGATTAATTTTGAAAAATCAACGGATGATGCTAAAGAGAATGAGAATACCAATATTAAGAAATGACCAAGAACGTTTGTTCCTTCTGTTTCTCTGATTCTACTATTAAATGATCCTATTACTCCAAAAATAGTTACTCCTATAAGCATCAAAGGTACTATGAAATCAAGCATTCTGCCCTCAGCTTGCCCTGCTAATATCCATGCCAAAACTCCGATTCCCGCACTAATTACTGTCATTCCCGACGCAATTAAAAACGCCTTGAATAGTCTCTTTGAAGTTTTGAAATCTTTCACATTGAAATCTTCTGTATTTTTCATTGTCGAGTTGTCTTTCAAGTAAATTGTATCTTTGCTTTTTGGTAGTATTT
>CAZUQS010000263.1:0-2037 GCA_964622615.1 uncultured Candidatus Izemoplasmatales bacterium
CTTTAGTTGGGTCATCAGGAATAGTTATTGTTGAATTACCATCTGTCACAATAGCTGCGATATCTGTTCCTCCATTACTATCAAAATTGATGGTAAACGATACAGAAGTTGTACAACCTGTTAATATGATTGCAAGTAGAAAAATACTTAGTCCAAACAATTTTCTTATAGCTTTCATTTAATCTCCGCCTTATACGTAGTATATTTATTCTATTATAATACTTTTATTCATTCAATACTATTTTTTATGTGATAGCCATTAATGACACTATCAAAAACAGAACAGGTATCAGTTAAAAATCACCTAACCTTTTTGATACTTGAGTTTTAACTTGTTGAGGAATTATTGTCTTTACAGCATAAAACTCATCCATGTAATAATGTGCAAAAGCTATTGCATCAATCTCAATTGATTGAGTTAGATATTCCATATCTTTTTTGCTATTTTCTAATCCTTTGGTAGGCACATAATTTTCGAAGTCTTTCTTCTACTGCTTTACAGTTTCTTTCGATTCCCTGCCTACAAAAAACTCGGGAAACTCAATATTAGCTTTTTGATATGCATGTCTAGTCTCGTGAAGTGCAGTTACCATAATTTCTTCAGGAGTTGCTTGACTTATCCATGCTTCATTAAAGTAAATAATATAGAATTTATCGTCAAAGACTGCATTGATTTCCGGATGTGAAAATGAACTACTAGGTTTGAATTCAACGAGTATCTCACTTAGTCCTAATATCCTTGAAGCTAAGGCAACTGAGTCTACTGATTTCTTTCTTTTATTCATATATCCCCCAAATCAATTATCGTATTGTTCATTATTAATTATTTTATCATATTAGGTTTATATAAACAATGCTATTCCGGATATCATTATTTGAAAATAATGTGAAAAAAAGCGCCAAATCTAGGTTTAGTCCTAGAGATGGCGCTTTCTGCTATTTAGATATTTGTTTTTGGATGAGTCTTTCAGCTTCAGATAAAGTTGCTTTGCCTTCCATTTTATTGCTGAAGGAAATATAATCTTCAATAACTGAATCAATCCTACTTTGATTTGTTTCTACAAAATTAACTGCATTTTCAACAGATCCTGAGACATTACTAACCCATTCACTTAACCTTAATAATACAGCTTTCTTCTTATCATCTCCTGATAGAAAGGCTTCACCTTTATCATGAGCTAACTTGTTTTTTTCTTCCACAATCATAATAAACTCTTTAATTGCTTTTTGTACCGATTCGTCAAACACAATATTCTTTGCTTTTGAAACAAGATCTGCAATGTTCGCTGAAGTTTTAATCAGATCTGATTTTACTTCCTTAATCACTTCATTCAGATCTTTGTCTTTACCAAGTTTTGATGTGATATAGAGTGCTAAGACTGCAAGTAATGCAATTAATAGAATAATATCAAGTGTTGTCATTTTCTTTCTCTCCTATTTTTTTATATAGTGTAACGTGTGAATCTTCTAATCTGTTAACTCGATGTTCCAAAACATTAATATCTTTTTTCATGACTTTAATATCTTGAGAATGCATTTCTAACAGATTTAACATTTTTACACTTTGTTTATCTATTTTTTGAAGATTTGTTAAAATCTCTTTATTACTCGTTTGACTCTTCTCGCCTTGCTTATTGAATTGCTTAATAGTAGTAAGGATAACCACAACCATCGTTACAATCCAATAAATTAGGTTTTCCATTCTAAAAAATATCATAATATTATCCCAGTTCATTTATTCACCTAACAATCTTCTGCATTATCGAAGCCAATTGCATTTGCTTTCAACCAATCATATAATGTCGTTAACAAAGACACATCATTCGAACTTGCATGAATATCCAATTCAATATTGACGTCCATCGTTTCAACAGGGTCTTTGTCATTTCTTCTCATATATTCTGACAAATATGAAGCAACCGAAAATGCAACCCTTTTTGTGACCCAATTGATGTTCGTAGATATGATTCGATGGTAGTTCACATGGATTCCTGATGGTGTTTGTATTTCATGTTTTAAAGCCATATTTTCACATCC
>CAZUQS010000264.1:0-2029 GCA_964622615.1 uncultured Candidatus Izemoplasmatales bacterium
TTATAGTGAACCCCAAAAAGTAGACACTTAAAAAAAAGTCAAATAATATAAGATGTTAGTGATTATATACTAGCATCTTTTTTATATAGAGATAGATATGATATATTTTAGATAAGGCTTTTAATGAACGAAGTGAAGAGAAAAGCCTAATTGAGGCGTGAGTAAAGGAGATTAAAATGGCAAGTAAAGGGCAAAGATTTAAGAAAGTTCCACTTGAAATAAGGACGGAAGCAGTAAAAGAAAGAATCGAGTTAGGAAGAAACTACGTATACTTAGGAAACAAATACGGAGTTAGTTCAAAAACAGTTCAGTCTTGGGTAAGGATATATAAAAGAGACAATGGATTGGACATAAGTAAACAAGGAAGACCCAGAAAAGAAGAAAGCATAGATTACAAGGAGAGATATGAAATTTTAAAAAAGTTTCAAGAATACTTAGAGGAGGTCGATCAAGAGAAAAAATAGCATTTATAACTAGATATAGACGCAGATATAAAATCAAAACAATGTGTGCAGTGCTAGAAATCAGTACGTCAACATATTATAAATATCGCGGAACTAAAGATCGAGATTATCAAGATTATCTATTAATCAAGAAGGTATTCAACGAAAATAAAAAGACGTATGGGTATCGACGAATCACAGATGAATTAAGAGATGAATATGGCTGGATTGTTAATCATAAGAAAGTACTAAGAATTATGAATAAATATGGTGTAGTAGCAAAATACATCAAAGATATAAAACCAAATTACATTAAAAAGCGCATAGAACAGCAATCCCAAACAGACCAGCTACAACGCAATTTCAATCAAAGAGGTTGGGTTACAGATATTACCTATTTAACACTCGAGAGAAATGGCAAAAGAGCATATTTAAGTACTATATTAGATTTAGAATCTAGAGACTGGGTAGCTTTTAAAATCAGCAATCGAAATGATAATCAGTTAGTCATGGACACCTTGCATGAAGCCACACATAAAACAAAAGACCTGAATGGACTAGTCCTCCATTCAGATCAAGGCTTTCAGTATCTTTCAACTGAATATAAAATTGTCTGTGAATCCAATGGTATTGTCATATCACATTCTAGAAAAGGCAATCCATTAGATAACGCAGTCATAGAAAGTTTTCATTCTATTCTCAAGAAAGAAACTCTCTATAATAATGATATCACATCATTGGAAGAATATATAGTTTTAGTAAATGATTGGATGTATTTTTATAATACTACTAGGCGTAGAAATTAAAAAAGTAGACGACTTTTTTTTAAGTGTCTACTTTTTGGGGTTCAGTTCAATTTATCCAACTTTTTCTTTTTCCATCATTAAATTTAAGATGACTACATCGGTTTCTTTCATACCTTGCCTGGCCATTTTCCCCACAGCGTGAATGGTTTCATCCGCGTCATCTTTCAATATACCAGAATATGGATTATAACTATGATTTTCCATTGCTAGGAAGTGCCCTAAGAATCCAGCTTCCAATCCCGTTACAATTTTAGCAGCGCAGGACGGTTTCGCCCCATCACATACAACGCCAGAAACATTGGCTAAAGCATTGATGATTGCCATTTTTATTTGCTCAACAGAACCACCTTCAATATATGTTAAAGTAGCTCCACTACTTACTGCAGCACTTATAGCCCCACAAAAAGCAGATAGCCTTCCAATAAAGCTTTTTTGATATATTGTTAGGAGATTAGATAATACTAGAGCTCGATACATCATTTCATCAGAAATACTTTTATGTCTAGCATAAAGGACTACGGGTATTGATGTTGCTAACCCTTGATTGCCACTTCCCGAATTTGTGATAACAGGCATAGCGCACCCACTCATTCTTGCTTCTGAAGCAGCTGCGGTGTAAGCTTTCATCTGACTATAAATAGATTGATCATGTTTTAGAATTGTTTGCCCAATTGCAACTCCGAAATTTTGTTTCATTCCAACTTCGGCTATATCCATATTATAATCAACTTGTATCTTTAATAATTCTTCTAATTTTCGAATATCAGCATTATTTGCAAA
>CAZUQS010000265.1:0-2021 GCA_964622615.1 uncultured Candidatus Izemoplasmatales bacterium
CTGAATTAGTAGGGAAACATGGGAGTCATACAACAATCAATCCTCCATTTCAATGCGACTACGGATACAACATAACTATTGGAGATAATTTTTTTGCAAATTATGATTGTGTATTTATTGATGTAAACACGATAACAATTGGTAATAATGTGATGTTTGGTCCTAAAGTATGTTTATATACTGCAGGCCACCCTATTGATGCAGAGGTTAGAAATCTTGATTTAGAATTTGGATATCCAATCAAAATTGGTGATAATGTTTGGATTGGTGGAAATACAGTTGTTAATCCAGGCGTTAGCATTGGTAATAATACTGTTATTGGTTCTGGATCTGTTGTTACAAAAGATATACCAAGCAATGTAATTGCTGTAGGCAACCCTTGTAAAGTACTACGTAATATCACTGATAGTGATAAGGAATACTGGAGTAAATTAAAAGACGAATATGAAAAAAATAAAGGAAAGACATAATGTCTCTCCTATTTTTTTATCGTTGAAATGCAATTTCTCCATTTACAAATACATAGTTTGTTTTAGTCATATAGTGATAAGGATGGCCGTCCCAAATAACGACATCTGCATCTTTACCTACTTCGATTGATCCAACTTTATCGTCAACATCATTTAATCTTGCAGCATGTATGGTAACAGCTTTTAATCCATCCAATTCATCAAGTCCTTCTCTTACGAAGATTGCAACTTGAGTCAAAGCATTTGCTAAGTGAATCACTGGATGATCTGTCATGATTGCAAAATCAACTCCAGCTTCTTTTAATAATCTAGCCGCTTCAAATGTTTTGTTTCTCAATTCATATTTCGATTTCGAACCTAAAGTAGGTCCAATAATTACTCTTTGATTGTGCAACTTCACATAATCAGCAATCAAGTGAGCTTCTGTAGCATGCTCAATTGTCATATTTAATCCAAACTCTTCGCTAATTCGAATTGCTGTGACAATATCATCTTGTTGATGAGCGTGTATTTTTACTGGGAAGCCATCAAACACTCTTGCTAGTGCATGCATTTTCGCGTTGTATTCTGGTTTTATCGCTTCCTTATTTGCTTTAAAATTAAGATAATATTGATCCATCTTTTCTTTGTATTCTCTTGCTTTAACTAGATTTTCTCTAATCATAGCTGCAGAAGCCATTCTAGTTGATGGAGATGTATTTTTAGAACGATATACTCTTTTCGGATTTTCTCCTAATGCCATTTTCATGGATGACTCTTCTACTACAATCATATCATCCATTGTTTTTCCATATGTCTTCATAACACAGAAGGTTCCACCAATTAAGTTTGCGCTACCTGGTCCTGTACAAACTGTTGTAACACCTGCTTCAAGAGATTCTGCAAAAGCAACGTCTTGTGGCTTTATAGCATCA
Organism: uncultured Candidatus Izemoplasmatales bacterium; assembly: GCA_964622615.1. Classification (GTDB taxonomy): domain Bacteria; phylum Bacillota_I; class Bacilli_A; order Izemoplasmatales; family Hujiaoplasmataceae; genus 4572-104. The sequence goes on from CAZUQS010000265.1 coordinate 1,385, forward strand.
ATCGCTCTTAATTCAGGAGTGATTGGTGATGTTGCTTCATTACCGTCAGCTCCCTCAAAACCAATTGCTTCTTCAAATATACCGATATGGCAATGTGGGTCAACAATTCCTGGAGTAACAAAGTTCTTCTTAGCATCAATTACAGTTGCTTCTGGGTAATCAGAAGGTTTTATTGTGCCTATTTTAGCAATTTTGCCATTTTCGATTAATATATCGCAAATTTCATAATTGATATCTGCCATACTTAATAGGTTTGCGTTTTTAATTAAATACATTATTTTCTCCCATTCTCTTAACAATATTTATAAGTACTTTACTTCCGCCCAATAAAGCGGATTCATCAATTTCAAATTTCGCATGGTGGATAGGATAGTTATAACGATCTTTAAAACCAATCCCTAGCCATGCCATTGCACCTTTTCTAAGATTTACATAACGAGAGAAATCTTCTGCTCCCATAGATGGTGTTTCTATAAGAACTACCTGTTCTTCACCCAATACTTTTCTTGCTTCTTCAGCTAATAAACTAGCTTCTAATTCGGTGTTTATAAGTGCATCATATTCTCGAATATATTGAAAATCATAATCTCCCCCATGTGCTTGGGAAATATTAGAAACAAGAGCTTTAAGTTCTTTT
>CAZUQS010000266.1:0-2018 GCA_964622615.1 uncultured Candidatus Izemoplasmatales bacterium
TTGTTTCATCTACTGTATGCGAGGAATTATATGTTGCATTGGATAGTCTTCTTCCTATTGCAGCAAGATCATACCGTTTTCCGCCTACGATTTGCGAATTAAATATTTCAACCAAACTAGAGGCTAAATTTGGATGTTTAGATACGTCTAAACATACCTTTTCATTATCATTCATCCAATCAAGGTCTCTCCAAACTTCACATCCTAACAATTGTTTTGGGTGGTATTTTTTTTGCAGAGAGCGTAACGCTTTTATAACCTTGATTACGACTCCAATATGTGAACTGTGCTTATCTGCTAGATTATGAGTATAGATTACTTGTGGTTGTGCTATTTTAATCAAATTTGCTAATTCGCTGATGATTACTGTGTTTTTGTTATCTTTTACTTCCTTACTTCTATAATCAAGTAAAGCAAGCGCTCCATATTCTCCTAAATATGCAGCCTTTTTTTGTTCTTTACATCTAACAATTACCATTTCTTCATCTGTATAGTCTTTATATATACTTTCTCTAGCACTTCCACTGCCATTCGTTACAATACACCCAAAGAAATAATCTTCCTTCGATTGAAAACATTGTTGTATACCATGATACGCCATGATTTCTAGATCATCTTGATGAGCTCCAATTCCCATATGGGTAGTTCTCTTAATCGCTTCTTGAATATCTGTTCCATCTGGAATAAATATTTCTGCGTTTTTATTATGTAACATAAACAAGACCTTCTTTCTATATTATTGGAAGACTAGCAGCTGCTATACTTTGTCCTACTCTTCTATTTTTTTCATCTGGCAATGAAATACGGATTGTTTTTCTCAATTTCGGAAATTCACTTTTAATTATTGAATTGGCTTTTTCCAAAATTTTAGTTCCACCAATACCACTAGTTACCCGTCCTAATAATAAAACATTTTGGATATCATACAATTTAGCATAATATGCCAATCCATACCCTAAGTATACTCCAATTGTTTTAAATATTTCAATAGCTCTTTTATCATTTTGTTCAGCAAGCGATTGAACGAATTGAAGTTTCTCCGCCGGTGACATGGCTTCATCAAATGTGATGCCAGCTGAATTTGCTAGTTTAATTACGGCATCCTGAGAAAAATAATTTACGCCAACTCCATAATCTTGACTCCATTCATCTATGATTGACTTTGGATTGTAATCGACTGGTACAAATGCTAATTCATTTAACCAACCAGTAATGTTTCCATCTATATCTACATATCCAGCCGCTTCGCTAGTTCCCATTGCAATTCCTAAAACCTGATTCGACTGCAAACTCATGGATCCTGCTAGAGCAGTAACATCTCCATCGTTCATAACTTCAAGAGGAATATCATGATATTCTTTCTTTATCTTAAAATACATTTTTCGTATCTCTTTATCAAAAATCTCTTTTGGAATTTCTCTAAATAAAGAAGAAACTGCAACTCTATTATCAATGAATATTCCAGCACTACTAATACCAATCGCATCCACTCTAGGTAGTTTTGAGGTAGCTCGTTTAAGAGAGTCCATAATACCATTATAGTGATAGTTCCAATCACTATTAGTTTTAGGAAACCAAACTATTTCTTCACTATAAATAGATTTTCCATCCACTACTGCAGATACTTTTCGATCACTACCTCCTGCATCAAAACCGATTCGACATCCATTCAATTGTCTACCAATTGGTTTTGATACTTCATTACATGTTGGAACTTGATTAGAATTAACTATATTCACTTCAAATGGGTGTTCATACACATTTGCCATAAACTCAGCATCGAAAAATCTGATACCTCCTACTTGATATGCTTTTTGTATGTTTTCTCCTAAAGCTTGATGTCCTCCAATTATGACCCTAAATCCACCTTTTTGCCAAATTAAGGTTTTAATCTTTCTTTCGATATAAATGAAATTGCTATCTTCTTGCTTATATTCATCAGAAAAAACATAACATTCTAATGTAGATATCTGCTTATTACTTCGTTCTAAGGCTATTTTTATCAAACTGGGATTCTT
>CAZUQS010000267.1:0-1997 GCA_964622615.1 uncultured Candidatus Izemoplasmatales bacterium
AAGTTCAACGGATGAAGAAACCAGTGGATTTGGCGCTGGGTTATCCGTGGAAGCATTAAAGAAAAAAGGCGTAAAACCGTATATGGTTTTGGATGAGGGTGGAGCAATCGTTACTGGTAGTTTACCATCTGCACAAAAACCAATTGCATTGATTGGAGTATTAGAAAAAGGGTATGTGAATATTCGGTTTACTGCAAAAAGCAAGGGTGGACATTCTTCTACACCACCTAAAAATTCACCAATTTCAAGACTTTCTGCGTTTGTAAATGATGTAGAAACGCATTTTCCGTTAAAAACGAAAATGATTCCTGAAGTTGCAGATATTTTTAAATCAGCAGCACCATCGATGTCGGGAATTTATCGATATTTATTTGGTAATTTGTGGTTGTTTAAACCATTGGTTACATTCTTATTACCAAAAATTAACTCTTATGGAAGAGCACTCTTATCAACGACGATTGCTTTTACTATGTCAAAAGGCAGTGAAGCTGCTAATGTGATTCCTTCCGAAGCGTATGTAATAGCAAATCTAAGAACGCACCCAATTCAAAACATAGACGAATCCTTCAAGGTATTAGAAGCGATTGCTAAGAAATACGATATTGAAGCAGTAATTGAAGAAGGACGTGAAGCATCACCAATATCAAGCACAACCAATGATGCATATCAATATTTAATTAAGAATATTCAAGACTCTTATCCTGATGCTTTGGTGAGTCCATATATTATGTTAGGTGGAACGGATAGTCGTTTCTTCTCAGAAATAACAGATTCCGCATTTCGTTTTTCACCAGTTCGAATGGATAATAAGGAATTAACAAAGATTCATGGCAAGAATGAATCGATTAAGAAATCCGCATTGGTAGAAGCAGTACGATTTTTTACAGAACTCATAAAGAATCACAAATAGTTCAAAAAGATATGATATAATTCAAAATAATAATAGGAGGTATTGTATGGTTTTTCCCAAGCAGGAGTTTAATAAAGCATCGGTTAAGGATGCAGATATAAACAAAGGGTTGTTAGCAGATTTGTTCAACAAAATAGAAGATGAAAAATTGAATATTCATTCAATGGTGTTATTAAAAAATGGTTCAAGGGTATTTCGTGCATCAGCATTTGATTATACAGAAGAAACAAAAGAAAATGTATATTCCATATCGAAATCATTTACCAGTGTAGCTATTGGAATTTTGTCGGATTTAAAACTATTAAATGTAGAAGACTATGTGTTATTTTACTTTAGTGGTGATATCGATCATTATGATCCAGGATATGAAGCATTGAAGATCAAGCATTTATTATCGATGTCTGTTGGGCAAGGTAAGGATGTCTTTTATGAAGCAACACCAAATGATAATATCTATGAATTATTCTTTAATCAAGAATTGATTCATGAGCCTGGAAAAGAATTCTTCTACAATAATGCAGCTAGTTTTATACTATCAGCTATTGTAACGAAGGTAACAGGGAAGACCTTAAATGATTTCTTAAATGAATACCTATATCAACCAATCGGTATGGAAAAACCAGAATGGAATCAAGTGAACGATATTAGTTTTGGTTGTACAGGCCTACAAATATCAACGAATGATATGGCAAGATTTGGGTTATTGTTACTGAACGACGGTGTTTGGGATGGCGTGCAAATTGTTTCCAAAGAATACTTAGCATTAGCAACTACTCAACAAATCGATACCTTAAATCATGATAATCCCTATGACCAATTTGGATATGGATATCAATTTTGGTTGAATAGTTTTGGAGATTTCCGTTCTGCTGGAATGTACAAACAATATATTATTGTGAATAAGGAATACAACATGGTGTTTGCAATCAAAGCTTACGAAGAAAGAGAAACACTAGATTTGTTTGAAAATTTCATTCTAAAAGCTGCTAAAGTTGGTTGGAATTACTGTGATTATTCTCTAAGAGATTACATCAGAAAATTCCGTTTGAATTCGACGGAAATCATTAAAAGAGAAAAAGAAATGCGA
>CAZUQS010000268.1:0-1984 GCA_964622615.1 uncultured Candidatus Izemoplasmatales bacterium
GACATCACTTCAGTTTCGATAGTGAAGATTTGGTCTTGGATAAAATCCAACACTTCAAAACTATCATCCACGATCATATCGTATACAACATAGAATAAGTAATCTTCTTTAAAATTAGATATCAACGCTGTTTTACTTTTTAAACGTTCTAAAATATCATGTTGGAATCTGTTTTCACCTTCTGAAAAGGTAATCACTTTATCTTTAAACACTAAGATACTGATATAATCATCATGCATTTTATCTTCATGAATAAAATAGTAACGCAACACAATAAATATATAATCATTCGTTACTTCAAACTTATTGCGTTGATTTAGATTTAGAATATCTTCTAATACTAAATCATCCACATTGAACTGTTTACATAGATTCTTTAGTTTTGGAACATTCGTAAAGCCTTCAACTGAAATCCAATCAACAAAATCGGGTGATAATCCTTCTATCTCATTATGAAAAATAATCTCCTTAGGAGAATATTGAATATGAGTAATCACCGTTTCTTTCTGTTTTTGTCCAGTATAGATATGAGTACCAGGTGGACGTTTGTAACCACGTTTCGGTTTTGTTTGTTTATTCATAGCAACACCTCTATCCTATTATACCACTAGTTTTTATAATTTTTAAGTAATTTCTAGAATGTAATTGTAGTGATTTATAATAGTATTAAAACAGCGATGATGCGTCATCGCTGTTTGTGCTTCTTTATTAATAAATTAATCATTCTTATCTAATACACCTAAAAGTGTTTTACTAAAGCTTTAGTATATCAATGTTGGTTTATTTCTAGGAATTGTCGTTCCATCCCCATATTTTCCATTATTATTTCCAAAAGCAAATAATCTGCCTTTACTGGTTAAAACATGACTGCAGTTATTCGATAGATATATTGATATGATTGTTTCTTCTGTTAATAGAGAAAACCTTGAAGTAATATCATAAGGAGTTTCTCTATTAGTCGTTGTCCCATCACCTAAAGACCCGCTACCATTCCATCCCCAAGAAAAAACTCGTCCTTTCGAAGATAATGCCAGCAGCATCGAACCGCCCGTTTCTATTGTTAAGATTGTTTCATCCGTAGCTAAATTAAAGTTTGGTGTGATATCGACTGGTACTCTGACCACACTATCTTGGGTGCTAAATCCAAGCATTCCATCAAAATTAGCCCCAAAGGAAAATATGCGATTTTCAGAGGTTTTAACTAACGTTGTCAACGAAGTAGCATAAAGATCTACAATATATTCTCCTGCATTGAAGCTATAGAACCCTGTGAAATCATATGGAGCATAAATAATATTTTGAGTAGGGTCATCAATAATCGATTGAAACTCGTTTGATCCCCAAACGAATACACGATTTTCTGAAGTCTGTAAATAACAGTTTGACTCATTTACTTCGATTTTTACGATTTCTTCACCTGTGTTTAGTAAATATTTCACCCAAGTAGTAATATCTTGAGGTGTATGATTTCTTTCTCCGTATCCTGGAACATTTATATCTTCAACAACTTGTCCCCAGAACAAAACACGATTCGAGCTTGTAAGTGCAAAATTGCTTGCATAAGAAATAGCTATCATCTCTATGGTTTCTCCATAGTATAAGTCTAAATATGATGTAATGTTTACTGGTATTGTTTTATTGTCGTATGTTCCGTCACCTAGTTGACCATAATAGTTGTTTCCCCATGAAAATACTTGACCACTTTGTGAGATTGCTATTACGTGACCTGATCCAGAATAGAATTGTATGATTGGATCAATGCTAATATCTGGAAAAGCCGCACTTATATCCGTGAAGAATGGTCTATCCAGTAGGGTTCCATCACCAATCTGACCATATTTATTTTCACCCCATGCATATAATTTCCCAGAATAACATAATACCGCAGAGGTATTTTCTCCAGCAAATACTCTTCTAGCATCATATATATCATCAAAAGTAGTTGTAATATCGTTCGCATAGGTCATTGATTTAACAACACCAG
>CAZUQS010000269.1:0-1203 GCA_964622615.1 uncultured Candidatus Izemoplasmatales bacterium
CTCCTGTCTTTTTTTATTTTATTGGATTGATAGTTTTTTTCTTTTTGTGTTATTTTTTAACAAAATCTAAGGCTGTGGGGTTGATTTCTTCTGGCCTATTGGCATTTTCTCCTGCATATTTATATAGGACTATGGCCGGATTCTCTGATCATGAATCTATTGGTATGGTCTCCGTTTTTGCGTGTTTATTGTTCTATTTCTTTGCCTTGAATATTTTTGAGAGGGATTGGAAAAGAACTGTCTTTTATGGTTTGGGTCTTGGATTTTTTACTTCACTTGTTCTGGCTACTTGGGGTGGAGCAATTACTCTTATATTAATGGTTGTTCCTATTTCTTTTGGACTCTATTGGTTATTAAAAAGTGAAAGAGGGATTAAGGCTCTTTCTTTTTATGTTATATGGATTATCTCTAGTCTTTTGTTTCCTATCGTATTTAATCGCCTTCTTGTAAACACTATGATTGGTAAACTATCTACGACCTATGGACTAATTGTTTCAGCAGTTTTTGGTATAGTTTTAATTGATTATATATTCGAGTTTATGATTAAATCTGGTAAGATAAAAATTAGGAGGGAAATGAAAACATGGTATGTCCTTGGTAGTTTTGCTGTTTTGGGCTCAATTGCCCTGTTGTTTATTGGGAAAAATATATTTGGAGTTATTAAATCTGTTTGGCATGCAGTATTGTTTCCTTTTGGAACTGCAAGACTTGGCTTAACTGTTGCCGAAAATTCCCAGCCATATTTAATAGATTGGATTAACCAAAATGGAACAATAATTTTTTGGCTTTTTGTTTTTGGAATTTTTATGGTTGGTATCGAGATTGGAAAATTCGTCAAAACTAGAAAATATTCCATGTTATTTAGTTTATCATGGGTGGTTATGATTTCATCTATGTTATTTAGTCGAATCTCCTCCACATCTATTTTTAATGGTGTAAATTTTATTAGTCAAGCTCTATATTTGATAGGTGTTGGTTTTTTTATTTTTTATTTTATCTGGTTAAATGTGCATGGCATGTTTGATAAGAAAAGAATCTCTCCTTTACTAATATTACTGATGGCTTTAATATTTGTAGTGGTTCTTAATGGACGTTCGGCTATTCGAACTTTCTTTTTGATTGCCCCTTTCGTTCTTCTAAGTGTTGGGTATTTTACTATAGAAATATTTAGATATGCTGTAAAAAATAAGGATGATGTTTTAA
>CAZUQS010000269.1:1213-1977 GCA_964622615.1 uncultured Candidatus Izemoplasmatales bacterium
AAGATTGTTCTATGGGCTTTGTTTTTATTTGCATTAGGTGGGGCTTTGTTTTCCATGAATGTCTATAGGGTGAATATTACTAATCAGGCTCAGTATACTGGTCCTAGTGCGGGTGCTCAGTGGCAAGGTGCTATGTCTTGGGTTCGTGATAATACCGACGAAAAGAGTAACTTTGCACACTGGTGGGATTATGGATATTGGGTGCAGACACTTGGTGAACGGTCGACTATTGCTGATGGTGGACATTTTCAGGGAAGATATGACGGGAACCATAAGATTGGTAGATATATTTTGACGACGCCTTATCCAGAGACTGCGCTGAGTATGTTTAAGACTTTGGATGTTGATTATTTATTGATTGACCAGACTGACTTGGGAAAATATCCGGCATATTCTAAAATTGGCGGTGGTGATGGAGAGGATTACCTTGATAGGTATTCTGCTATCCCGGTGATGCTTTCTGACGCCAAGCAAACAAGAGAGACTGCGAATGGGACTATGATTGTTTTTAGTGGAGGAAGTTATATTTTTGAGGACGTTCTTTATAACGGTGTTTTTTTACCTGCAGGTAAAGCTGCTATTGTTGGTATTATTTTGAATTTAAATGAAAATTCGATGGGTCAGCCCGAAGCTGTTTATGTGTATAATAATCTTCAGACTCGTATTCCTATTAGATATGTCTATATCGATGGTCGAATTATTGACTTTGGAAATGGTTTTGATGCTATTGTAGACATTATCCCTGCATTTGATGGTCAGAGTAT
>CAZUQS010000270.1:0-1974 GCA_964622615.1 uncultured Candidatus Izemoplasmatales bacterium
TTATTTCAGCGGATGTTGTTGGAGATATATCTACTGCTAGAAACACCTATATGCAAGATTGGTTAACTTGGGTTAGAGCAGGTTATATAGATTTGTTGTGTCCGATGATATATACGGGTTCAACTGATCGTTTAAATACGGTGTCTAAAGATATATTTCAAAAAATAGGAAACTACAGTTTCTTATCTTCTGGTATCGCTCCAATGTACTATGGTTACTCCATTATGAATCAACAAGAGCAACTCGTGATTGCTTCACAAACTGGAGGGTCAGCTATTTTTGCAAGTCAAAATGTAATTGGTAATAGTCAAGTAGAGCAATCCTTAAAAGACGGGGTTTTCCGCAATTTTACAATCAGTCCATTTGCTTCTGTCGACTTAATAGTCACGACAGTTATGGATAGCATAGAAGATTTGTTAGAAACCAATTTAATAGATCAAACTATTGAAGATATGTTTGTCGATCAGATTAATGATATTAGATTGCTTAGTTATAATAATCCTGGTGACTATCAAACTGGATTGAATACCATTACGTTTATGAGACAATTGTCTCCATATATTAGTGATGAGGTATTATCGGATGTATTTTCAAAGGAGTTACTAGCCTTAGAACATGTTTTAGATGTTCGAATTACAAGAGAAATGATTTTTTTAGGGTTATATACACCGTTAGATGAAGAAAGACCGAATCCATTGGATTTTGAATATGATAGTGATGTTGACCTGGTGGATGACCCTGATGATCCAGTTGATCCAGTTGATCCAGTTGATCCAGATGATCCAGATGATAATCTACCTGTTGATAATGAAACCCCTGATTCCGAAGATATCGATAACAATGAAGGATTACCGATTTTAACCTATATTATTCCAGTCATTGTTTTATTTGTTACACTGAGTTTAACGATAGTACATATAAGTTTAAAAAGGAGAATTTTATGAATTACACCAAATTAGTTCAACCGATTAAAGACTCACGTTCTTATGATGTATCAAAATTTGACCATATAGAGGTTTATGACCTAGATATTCCAAATGAAGTGTTCCGCAAGGAACAGCAAAAATGTTTTGGTGGAGCTTGGTACCACAAAGTCTTATCTTCTAGAGATCGATGGCTAGGGATTGAAGGCTTAATTAGATTGGGAGAATTTATACCTGACAAGAAAAGATACAATACAGATGGCAATGGTAGGAATATGGATAGTGCGAGCATCTATATTGGTGGTAATGCTTTAGAAGAAAGTGATGCTGGTTTAGGTATGAATCTAACCTATTTATCAGATGACGTTTCTAAAGAATTAGAATTTACTAGTCCAAAGGTAGCATATCGTCCTTTTTGGAGACATATATATAAAGAAACAACTGATTTTGGTGGAAATATCAAAAGAGCCTCTTTTAATTCTTGGAATATTTCTGAACCTAAGAGTCTTTGCTACTATTATTTCCCCGGAGATCTATTGCGATTTAAACTGTATTCTCCAGTAGAAAATTATTTGCAGTTTCGAATTGAAGTGGTAGAAGCGACTGCGAACCCAAAATATGTGGAACTAAGAAAAAAATATAAGTTAAAGGATAATAAACCACAAGATTTTTATAGTCCAATGTTCATCTCAGAAGGCCATGGAAATACATTAGCTGACTTTAAAAGAGTAAATTCAATCGATCAATATGGAAATGAAGGATATATTGCAAAAGATACTGACGCTATCGTTTCAGAGTCTACTTGGGTTGAAACGTTTCTGTATCGAGAAATCGATAACAAGTTATATAAAGTTCCTTTTACAACGAATAGACAAACTGTAATGACCTGTCCTACAAAACAAAGTTTCACAGTAGATTGTTTGGATGCATCAAAAGGGGCAGAAAAGATTGTTATTCATCCTGGAAAAGCAAAAGGGTGGAATAAGTAATATAAAATTATTTTGGAATACTTGAGATTACAGTTATTTTATAAATTTAAAAAGAAGAGTTG
>CAZUQS010000271.1:0-1947 GCA_964622615.1 uncultured Candidatus Izemoplasmatales bacterium
TATTCTAGCAATGAAATCGGATATATTAATATTTGATGAAGCAACATCGATGCTCGATCCCTATACTAGAAATGATTTGATCCAATATATTAAGGAACTCAATGAAGAAGGATTAACCATAATCATGATTACACATGATGTTAACGAAGCGGTATTAGCAGATAAGATTTTGATTATGAACAAAGGGGAAGTATTTGCGTTTGACGAAACCAAAGCATTATTAAAAAATAAGCAAATCTTTTTAGATAGTCACTTAGAATTGCCGGTGACTCTAGAAATTGCTTCCAAGATTAACAATAAGAAGATAAAGGAATCCTTATGGGAATTTACTTTAACGAAGTAACACACGAATATGCATCCTACTCAAAGAAGACGTACAAGGCAATTCAGAATATTTCTTTGAGAATCGAAAAAGATTATGAATTTATCGCATTAGTTGGACATACTGGATCCGGTAAATCCACGCTTGCAAAACATATGAATGCATTGATTTTTCCAACCAGTGGATCCGTTGACATTTTTGGAAAACATATCGCTCAAAAGAGGGATAAAAAAATCAGTTATAATCAACTTCGAAAAAATGTAGGGTTGGTATTTCAGTTTCCTGAATATCAATTGTTTGAAGAAACCGTTGAAAAAGATATTATGTTTGGACCACTCAATTTTAAGGTGCCTTTGGAAGAAGCAAAAGTTATCGCAAAAGAGTCTTTAGAATTAGTCGGGTTAGATGAAACATACTTAAAGAGAAATCCATTTAATTTAAGTGGTGGAGAAAAGAAACGCGTAAGTATTGCAGGTATTTTAGCACTAGATCCAGATATATTAGTCCTTGATGAACCAACTAGCGGATTGGATCCGGCTGGAAAAAACACATTGATGAAACTCTTTACAGAAATTCATCAAAAAACCAATAAAACAATTATCATTATTACCCATGATATGGATTTGGTTTACGAATATTTCAATCGTGTTATTGTATTGAAAGATGGGGAATTATCGTTTGATGGGACTCCTGATAATCTATTTAGAAGTGATGTTCTAGATTCGAATCATTTGGATTATCCAAATACTATTAAAACACTAAAATATTTAAAAGAAAAACTAGGGTTAGATGTCGATATTTATCAAAAAAATGTAGATGATGTTGTAGTAGAAATAAATCGGGTGATTGCCAATGAATAGTATAATTATTGGGCAATATATCCCTGGAAAAGGATTCTTCTATAAACTAGATCCTAGAACAAAAATAATTTCCATCTTATTTTTGATGATCGCGGTTTTTATGTTACAAAATATTACTCAACTATTAATTGCCTTTGGAATTGCTTTCTTAATGTTATTAATAGGCAGAATATCTATATTAAAAGTAATAAAAGGTTTAAAACCTATTTTTGTGTTGTTGATTTTTACGTTTGTATTCCAAATTGCATTAAATACAGAAGGCGTTATCTTGTCACAGGCAACAATGCACTTTAATATATATAGCGTTATCGGAATTGTTGCGGTATTTGTAATATGGAGATTACTTCTAAGATTTGGTAGATTAAAAATCCTGTTATTCATAGCTTTTATGTTAGGTGTATATTTTGTTCTTAGATACATTAATTACTTGGCAGATTTTTATTCTTTCCAATTTACAATCTATGAAAAAGGAATTGAAATGTCTGTTTTTGTAGTTGTTAGATTACTGATTATTATTACTTTAACAACTGTTTTAACTTTGACAACAAAACCTACTGATTTGACTTCCGGATTAGAGAGTTTAATGCATCCGTTGAAAAAAATCGGGTTTAATTCTGAAGATTTTGCATTAATTATTTCAATAGCACTAAGGTATATCCCTACAATCTTTGACGAGTCACAGAAAATTATGGCGGCTCAAGCAAGTAGGGGGGCAGATTTTAGTGAAGGTAAATTAAAAGACAAAATGAAACAAATCATTTCTCT
>CAZUQS010000272.1:0-1930 GCA_964622615.1 uncultured Candidatus Izemoplasmatales bacterium
TATTGTGTACTATGAATTAAGTGATGAACAAAATCCAGCGCATAACGAATTTACGATGTTGTTTGAACAAGTTAAAGATGCGTTTGATCTGCAACAAGCTTTTCCGACCGTAATTATTGGTGGGATTAGTTTTGTAGGATTCAATGAGCAAGTCACCATCGATATAGAACATACTATCGATAGGTATTCGGACCATGATTTTACAGATGTTGTTGCTAAAATCATAAATGACGATGACTTGTTGATAACAGACTTTGATTCTTTAGAACGAGATTTTGTCTCGTTACCTTTGATAGGTGAAATACGATTAGAATCATTATCTTTATTCTTAGCAGCAGTAGTGCTTGGTTTTGTAGATGGATTTAACCCGTGTGCGATGTGGGTTTTGATCTTTTTAATTTCTTTATTGATCAATATGCAAAATCGTAAACGAATGTGGATCATTGGCGTAACGTTCCTTGCGACATCAGCACTTGTATATTTTCTCATTATGGTTTCATGGCTTCAAGTAGCTGTAACATTGACATCTGTGAATTGGATGCGAAGCTTAATTGGTCTGGTCGCGATTGTCTTTGGGGGCTATAACGTTTACAAATTTATGAAAACAAGGAAGCAAGAAGTTGGTTGTGAAGTAACCGATGATAAACAACGCAGTAAGTTGATGGAACGGATGAAACGAATTGTTACAAAACAGAATCTATTTCTAGCATTATTAGGAGTAGCTGCATTAGCAATCACAGTAAATTTGATTGAACTTGCTTGTTCTGCAGGGTTACCATTATTATTCACTCAAATCCTAGCATATAATGATTTGAACTCATTCGAGTATTTCTTCTATATATTAATCTATATATTTCTATTCCTAATCGATGATTTAATCATCTTTACGATTGCAATGGTATCATTCAATGTATCTGGAATATCAAATAAATATTCAAGAATTTCTATGATTGCCGGTGGTATTATCATGTTGATTATTGGCTTCTTATTGATCTTTTTCCCAAATATTATAATGTTTAATTTTTAGAATAAAGAACAACACAACGAAAGCCATTCATATTCAATAAGAATAAGCACAGAAATGTGCTTGTTTTTTTTGTTTTAATTTGGATTTTCCTTTCGAAAAATGAATGTCCTTGTGTTATAATATTACCAAAGCGGGGCGACCATTTAGATGACCTATACGTTAAATGACAATTCTATAGTATTCGCGACGAATCAGGACAAATTAGAGATATTACAGCACAACAGTGCTCCATCTCTTTTTTTAAATTTGACCTTCTTTCATTATCGCGATATTCAACTGTCGTTTCGTAGTAGCTATTTATTTTATTTAAAAGAAAATTATCAGTATTCCATTGATTTTTCAAGGAAGTTAAAACGATATTTTGATTATATTAATATCGACCAAAGCTATTCTACTTTAAAACTAGAGTCGCTTAGGAAACTAAAGAAAGAATTGATCGATAAAGATATTATCGTTCCAACAAACATATTGAAGTATATGGGCAAGCCTGTATACTCTGTAAATAACATGCCGGTTCCTGTTTTTTTTCAGCCTACAGAGATCATTGATTTAGAGCTTGTATCCAAGGTAGATGCACCAGCAACTCTATATTCTGCGAAAGACCAAGTTCAGTCTTGCTTTAGTGTTTATGAGAAAACAGTAGAATTACTCGAAAAAGGAATTTCGATTTCCAATATCAAAATTCTAAATGCATCAAGAGAAGATGAATACTACTTACAAAAACTATTTGATGATAGTGGATTGCCACTAGTATTTGATCATCCAATGTTGATTCATAACCATCCAAAGGGAATTGAATTGTTAAAGATTATTAGACAAGCCGGGTATAATGCTTCGATTGAATATCTAAACAAGTTACTTCAAGATAAGAGTTTAGATCCGTTAACGAATGTCTTAGTTCGG
>CAZUQS010000273.1:0-1895 GCA_964622615.1 uncultured Candidatus Izemoplasmatales bacterium
TTCATATCCTTTAATTGCATTTACAACATCCGCAATGTTTCTAACGAAATCAGGTCTTGTTTCATCCACAACTGTTTCAAATGTTAAGTCAGCCCATTCTGGTTTGACTTCGATTTCAATAACGTCGTTTCCACCTCTATCGACTGCTTCAAAGTTCATTTTAACAATGTGTTCCCCTTTAGCAGAGAACGATTTTTTTGCATATTTTTTCATTGCATCTTGAGCTTCTTCAAAATCCATAATTTGAGGATTTAACTTGAAAAATGCAGCTTGCATAATTGTTGAAACTAAAAACATTTCTCCAATTTCTTTTGCTAAGTCATATGCATGAATGATATATAGTTTTGCTTGTTTTTTCGCTAAGATTTTCTTAACTTCATTTGGTAATAATTCTTCCATTTCTTCTGGAGTTCTAGAAGTAGAAAGCAAGAATGATCCACCTTTTCTAAGTCCACTAATCAAGTCAAATCTAGTTAAGTAACTATCTTGTGCACATGATATAAAGTGTGGATTGTTAACTAAATATGTTGAACGAATTGGATTCTTACCAAAACGTAAATGCATTCTTGTTACACCACCAGATTTTTTAGAGTCATAGGAAGCATATGCTTGCCCATATAATGTCGTAAATTCACCGATGATTTTTGAAATATTTTTAACAGCACCAACGGTACCATCAGATCCCAAACCAAAGAATAATAATTCTGTAGTATCTGGATCAATTGTATGTGGAGCTTCTTCTAAAGTAAGGCTTGTATGCATTACATCATCATTAATACCAATAGTAAATCCATCTTTTAATTCGCCTTTAAGGTTTTCATAAACAGCGAAAATTTGTGATGGAGTTGTATCTTTGCTTGATAAACCGTATCGTCCACCAACGATTGCAGGACGATTTTCTTTTGCATAAAATACAGACTTAACATCTAAGTATAATGGTTCTCCGGAAGCACCAATTTCTTTTGTTCTATCTAATACAGCGATACTCTTCACTGATTTAGGTAATGCACTAAAGAAATATTTTTCTGAGAATGGACGATATAGATGAACTGCTAACAATCCAACTTTTTCTCCAGCTTCCACTAAATTATCGACAACTTCTCTAATAGTATCTGTTACAGAACCCATAGCAATGATTACACGTTCAGCGTCTTTTGACCCACAATAACTAAATGGAGCATAGCTTCTACCAGTAACTTTTGAGATTTCTTGCATGTATTCATTCACGATGTCAGGAACTGGAACGTAATATTTTGATTGAACTTCTTTTGCTTGGAAATACACGTCATCATTTTGAGCAGAACCCATTGTTACAGGGTGGCTTGAATTTAACGCTCTTTCTCTAAATTTCTTAACCGCTTCTCTATCTAATAAACGATCGTATACTGCATAATCCATTACTTCGATTTTGTTTACTTCATGACTGGTTCTAAATCCGTCAAAGAAATGCATAAATGGAAGACTTGATTTGATAGCGGCTAAATGTGCTACCCCACCTAAATCCATTACTTCTTGAACAGAACCTGAAGCAATCATACAGAACCCAGTTTGTCTTGCAGCATAAATATCTTGATGATCTCCAAATATTGATAATGCATGAGCAGCAAGTGAACGTGCAGCAACATGCATCACGCCAGGAAGTAATTCCCCTGCGATTTTATACATGTTTGGAATCTTTAGCAATAATCCTTGTGATGCTGTATAAGTGGTAGTTAAGGCTCCTGCCATTAACGACCCATGAACTGTTGCGGCAGCTCCTGCCTCTGATTGCATTTCAACAACTTTAACAGGCATACCAAAAAGATTCTTTTTGCCTTGTGATGCCCAGTTGTCAACATGCTCAGGAATTGGAGATGACGGAGTGATTGGATAAATTCCAGCAACTTCTGTAAATG
>CAZUQS010000274.1:0-1888 GCA_964622615.1 uncultured Candidatus Izemoplasmatales bacterium
AGCAATCTTGGTATTGTCTTTTACAATATACTTTCTGACTGCTATATGGTGAGAACCAGTCGCAACAACCTGAGGAATATGCGTGATGGATATTACTTGAGAAATTTTTGATATTTCGCGGATTTTATTTGCGATTTGTTTTGCGATATATCCAGAAATACCGGTATCAATTTCATCAAAGATGATTGTCGAAATATTATTACTGCGAACGAAAATGGATTTGAATGCCAACATTACACGGCTCATTTCTCCTCCGGAAGCAGTTTTTGATAGTTGTTTTAAAGGTTCTCCTTTATTGGTAGAGATATAAAAATCAATAGTATCTATCCCCGTTGCCATAAATGCTTGAATATCAAATTCATTTTGTGGCATTTGATTTATAAAACGAATCTCAAATTGTGCATTTAATATCACAAGACTTTGAAGCGTTTCTTCTATTTCTTTTGTAATTTTGTTAGCTACATCTTGTCGAAAAGCACTTAGTTTATTAGCATCTTCTAATACTATATGATAAGTATCTAAAACATCTTGATGAAGTTCTTTAATCACTTCATCGTAGTTTTCAGCTTTATTGACTTCACCTTCAATATAGAGTTGGTATTCTAGAAGTTCATTTACTGTTTTAGAATATTTTCGTTTGTAACGTTCAATATCGTTCAAGCGATTGATTAAATTATCATAGTCGGATTGGTCATAGTCTAATTTATCTAGCTTATCAACCAATTCTTGATGAATATCATCTAGTTCGTAATATACATCGTTTAGCCGATTGCTAAGAGTCAAAAAATCACCTGAAGTCGAAGATATCGATTCGATATCCGATTTTTGCTGATAAATACTATCTAAAACATGGTCTTCAATCATAACGTTATGGAATCGTTCCAGTATCGCATTGATCTTATCCATGTTCTCTAATAGGTTAATTTGCTCTTGTAAGGTGATATCTTCATCGTTGGATAGTTGTAAGGATTCTAGTTCATTCAATTGAAATTGGTACAAATCAAGTTGTTTAAGCGTATTTTCTTTGTCGCGCACAGCTTTGTTATAGATTTGCAACGCATCACGGTACATATCATAACTATGTTGATAAACATTTAGATAGCTTAAAATCTTTTCTTTACGAAAATTATCGATTAATGCAAGATAGTTTTCCGGATTGATTAATCTATTTGTATCAAACTGCGAGTGAATATCCGCTAGATGAATCGCTAGTTCTTTCAATACTTTTATAGAAGAATTCTGATTATTGATTTTAATATAGTTGCGATTATCTTTATTGATGGTTCTCTGAATTTCCACTACATCACTATAGTCAATGTCATTGTATTTTAAAACATTCTTTATTGCATTGTTTTCTAAGGAAAATATCCCCGTTACTGTTGCTGATTCTGCCTTTGTAGAAATCATCTCTTTGGAAGCACGATCTCCTAACAACAAAGAAATAGCATCAACAATGATGCTTTTTCCTGCTCCAGTTTCTCCGGTAAGTACGGTCATACCTCCGAAAAAATCAAGAGATAAATCTTCAATTATTGCGTAATTAGATATTTGTAAATGCTTTAACAATGTGTCACCTCATTGATTCAGTATTGTTTTTACTATCTCTTCATCATCTAACCCATATTTCTGGTAGATTTCTTCTACGGTTCCTTGTTCAATGAATTGATCTGGTAATCCTAGAATCTTAATATTAGAGGTATTCAGACCTTTATCAGCTGCGTATTCTAATATGCTTGATCCCAATCCTGATATCTTCGTTACATCTTCTAATACATAAGTAGGAAGATTAGACTGCATAATTTTGTTAACCATAGTTTCATCTAATGGTTTTATAAATAATGCATTGTATAGATTAATCGGTAATTTATTCTTTTCAATATAGGATTTC
>CAZUQS010000275.1:0-1862 GCA_964622615.1 uncultured Candidatus Izemoplasmatales bacterium
ATTTAAGAAATTTCCAGATGTATTAAAAAAATATCAAATTATGTTTCAGTATATATTGGTGGATGAATTTCAAGATACAAACGATATACAGTATGATATTGTGAAGTATTTGGCTTTATCGCATCACAATCTGTTTATTGTGGGCGACGAAGATCAATCAATATATGCTTTTAGAGGTTCTAATATTCAAAATATAAGAAAATTCATGCGAGACTTCCCAGAATATGAGAAAATTGTTCTTGATCAAAATTATCGATCTAGAGATAATATTCTTCAAGCTGCGAACTCGGTTATAAAAAACAATTCTTCTCGGATACCAAAGGATTTATTTTCTACGTTAGGACCGGGAGAAAAAATAGTACATTATAAAGCGGGGACAGATGAAGAAGAAGCTTATTATGTCTACGATAGAATTAGATTATTATTGTTAGAAGGTTTCAAAAAGAAAGACATCGCCATACTCTATCGCAATAATTCAATGAGCAGAAAATTTGAAGATGTTTTTTTAAAGCACAATATGGCGCACAAAGTAATTGGAAACATTTCATTCTATAAGAGAAAAGAAATCAAGGATGTCATTTCCTATTTGCACTTAATTATTAATAAGGGGGATGACTATTCGTTTTCAAGGATTTGTAATATTCCTAAAAGAGGGTTGGGAAATGTTTCATATGGTAAACTAGAAGTATTTGCTAGAGATAACCACCTAAAAATGATGGATATTATAGAAGAAGACATGCCTTATGTAAATAAAAAAACAAAAGATGCTCTTGTAAGTTTGAAAAAAACGATAATAAATTTACAGAATGAGATAGAAAATAGAAATCTACTTGAAACATTTGATGTTTTATTAGAAAAAACCGGATATAAAGCAATGCTTGAAAATAGTGATTTACTTGGAGACAAAGCTTTTGAAGCAGAAAGACGTCTTGACAACGTTAACGAATTTAAGACAATTATTTTAGAAAAAATCAAAGACTATGATATTAATTTCTCTAATTATGAAATTTTAGCATTGATGCTAAATGATTTAGCGCTTCGTGAAGAAGCCGAAAACGCAATGAACGATTCAGATTATATTAGCTTAATGACCGTTCATTCAGCAAAAGGACTTGAATTTAAAGTTGTTTTTATAACTTGTTTAGAACAAACGTTGTTTCCATCGAGTCAAAGTCTACAAGAAAGAAATAATGTTGAAGAAGAAAGAAGATTGTTCTACGTAGCTTTGACCAGAGCAAAAGATCTAGTGTTTTTAACAAATTCAATGACAAGATTTATGTATGGGCACTTCATGGAGAATTTAGATTCACAATTTCTGGATGAAATCGAAGATAATTTATTAGATAAACGCGGAATGTATAAACCAAAAAAAATAATTATTGAGAAACCATACCACAGAAAACCTAAAGTGATACCAAAAAATATACTAGATTATACCAAAAGCGAAAAGGAAATTCATTTAGGAGACAAAATTCTACACAAAAAATTTGGAGTTGGGGTTGCCGTTAGTATTTCTATGGATAAAGTTACAGTAGCATTTAAAAGTCCAATAGGAATTAAAATGTTATTAAAAGACCATCCCAGCTATGAGGTTATGGAGTAGTAAATATGGATAAGGAACGAATTGTAAAATTAAGAAATATTCTTAAAAAAGCAAATTATGAATACTATGTACTGGATAATCCTACTTTAAGCGATTTTGATTTTGATTTGTTTTTAAAAGAATTAAGAGAATTAGAAGAGAAATACCCCGATTTGGTAACGAAAGATTCCCCTACACAAAGAGTTGGTGGAATAGCTAGTTCAAAATTTAAGAAAATTACGCATGAAAAAAACATGCTTTCTTTAGGTAATCTTTTCAA
>CAZUQS010000276.1:0-1858 GCA_964622615.1 uncultured Candidatus Izemoplasmatales bacterium
CCATATTAATCCTCCTACCTACGTTCTAATATACATAGTACTTATAAACTGTTATTTTTCTTTAAACTGATTTTAAAATACTGTCTTTATTCTTTATAAAGTAATCCACACCTGATCCAATTGTAAATAGTACTGATAATGACATTAATACAACCCCTGTAATGTTTAGTGCAGTAATGTCTAGCGGCATTACAAAGAAGTAAAAGACGATTGTCAACATCGTTAAAGCGGTTTTATATTTACCCCATTTCGATGCATGCAAGATAATACCTTCCCCTACAGCAACAAGTCTTATAGACGTTACAATAAGTTCTCTTGCAAGTACAATGAATACAATCCAAAACGGCATCCACATATAGGCTGAACCATCTTGATTTAGAGTATAATAATTCGCTAGTAACATTAAAGACCCTAAAACCAAAAGTTTATCTGCTAACGGATCTGCAAATTTGCCAAACGTGGTAACGATATCTCGATCTCTAGCAATTTTGCCATCAAAATAATCCGTTATTGATGCTATTACAAATAAAATTCCTATAATGATAAAAGTGAAATCTCCTATCGAATCTCGTAGAATGTACAAGATAATAATTACGGGAATGATGAAGATTCTAAACATCGTTAATTTGTTGGGTAAACTCATAATAAACTCCTATATATATTATAACATATTTTCGCTATTTTATCGGCTTTTTGCCTGAAATATTTTAAATATTTAGTACTGGTCTACATCCGGTAAATTTACGTTATGATAGACTTCTTGAACATCATCCAAATCATCCGCTAACGCTAGGAAACGATAGAATTGTACCAAGTGATCTTCATCTAAAACAATCCGGTCATTTGGCACATACGTTACTTGATCTTCAAAGAATGTTAATTCTTTTCCAGTTGCTACTAAAGAGTCTTTGATATGATCCAAATCTCCTGGTTCTCCAGTAATGATTACAACATCTTCATCTGATTCAATATCCGTTACTTCACAATCATTGTTCATCAATGCTTCCAAAGCTTCATCTTCGGTCATTCCTGAAAAACTAATGTGAGCACAATAGGTATATAAATAAGACACAGACCCACTGACACCTAATTTACTTCCAGTTTTTGTGAAGCAGGTTCTCACTTCACCAAACGTACGGTTCACATTGTCTGTTAAACAATCGACAATAAGCGTACATCCACCAGGGCCGTACCCTTCGTACTTAGCTGGTGAATAGTCTTCACCAATTCCACCTTTGGACTTTTCAATGTTTCTTTTGATAACATCCCCAGGAACTTGTGCTTGTTTTGCTCGTTCAATCAATCTTCTTAATGTTAGATTGCTGTCTGGATCTGTTCCACCTTCTTTTGCTGCCATGTATATTTCTTTTCCGAATTTCGAATATAATTTTGACTTTTGCCCACTTGTCTTCTCCATTTTAGAAGCTCGTACTTCATGTGCTCTTCCCATAACAATTCACCTACTTATTAGATTTTTTTAGTATTGCCTTCATTTAATTCTACAAGTCCAGCTTTAAAGAGCTTTCCTAACGCTCTTTTAAATGCTGATTTTGACATATGAAATGTTTCAAAGATTGCTTGTGCCTCACTCTTATCCGTAAAATACATCATATCGTGATGTTTTACTAGATAATCTAAAATCACTTCTGAATCTTTTTCAAGCATCAATTCTTTTTGTTCTATCAATGTTCCAACGTATTCTCCACTTGGGTTGCATTTCAATATTTTCGGTGTAACTAATTCCCCAATGCGGTGGTAATGACGATAATTATTCCTGTGAATGAATATTTCATGACCTGCTTCTGTGAAACAAACAATACCATTATCGATGATATACATCACATGAGCTTCTACTTCG
>CAZUQS010000277.1:0-1844 GCA_964622615.1 uncultured Candidatus Izemoplasmatales bacterium
CGACATACATATGAACGTCATTTTTGTAGATGCTTTGCTTTGTATATGCTGTTTTTGCAGCTTTAGCGCCTCTTAACATCGCTTTAATGTTTATTCCTGCCGCAGCTATCGGCAGTAACCCAACCGGTGTTAAAACGGAATATCTACCACCAATATTATCAGGAACTACAAAGCTTTCGTAACCATTATTGGTTGCTGCTACTCTTAACGCTCCTTTTTCTTTATCTGTAGTTGCGTATATTCTTTCATTCGCACCCTCAAGTCCATACTTTTCTTCTAGTAATTTCTTAAACAATCGAAATGCAATTGCGGGTTCAGTAGTTGTTCCAGATTTGGAAATAACATTGATTGAAAAGTCTTTATTTTTTAAAAACTCATTTAATTCATTTAAATATGTAGAAGACATATTATGCCCGGCAAAAATAACCTTTAAACTTTCTCTTTTTGGAAAATATGGTTTTAGATATTCAATTGCAGCTTTTGAACCTAAATATGAACCGCCAATTCCAATAACTACAAGAATTCTAGATTGTTTCCTTATCTTTTTTGCAGCTGAAATTACTCTTTCAACTTCTTTTCCATCGTAATCACTTGGCAAATTTAGCCACCCCAAAAACTCATTTCCTGGTCCGGTTTTACCATCTAAAGTTTTTCTTGCTTTATTTATTTCAGTTTGAATTGTCTTCAAATCTTTTTCCTTAATAAAAGGTAATGCATAACTATAATCTAATTTTATATATTTTTCCATATATACCTCCTAAACACTTTTTACAATTTATTATATCATAATTTGTTTGTTCAAAAAGAAAAAACAATAGATACAACTATCGTTTTTCAAAATAACTTTTAATCCATTCATCAAGTTTTTTAGCCAAAGGTTTAAATCCTTCTACCAATTGAACTTTTTCGTGTTTCTTTCGACCGTTCTTGTTTTGCGACTTGTAACATAGCGACAATTTATTGTCTTTTGAAATATTCACAACTTCTAACGTTACAACATCTCCAATATTGAAATAGTCATCGATATTTCTGACAAATCTTTCGCTTATTTCAGATATATGAATCAAGCCATCAGATGTTTCATCGATTTTTACAAAAGCTCCATATGGTTTTATACTGGTAATCCGACCTTTGACGATGTCACCTTTTTTCATAAAAACACCTCTCAAAGAAACTGATAGTATTATATCATGTATTTTCTTAGATATAAAGTGATTTATAAACTCTCGTGTTTTCAATAAAAAAAGAGATTTTCATCTCTTAATAATTATTCTTCAGCGTTATGAGCAACACTACTAGCTGCCGCTGCAGCAATCGCTCCAATAATATCATCCATAAAGGTATGACATTTATTAGTTTTTTTACCCATTTCATCTAATTTTCCAATGATTCCAGGTTTCATTTTATCCACATAACCAAAATTCGTTAATCCAATTGATCCATATACATTACATATAGATAAAACAAGAATTTCATCAATTCCATATAATGGATTATCTGAATTTATTAATGATTGTAATGGTTCAGACAATAAGTTTTTTTCTGCTAACATATCAAGTTCAATCCCAGTTAAAATTGCGTTTTGAACTTCCCGTTTCCCTAAAACTCTTATAATAGCATCTAAACAAGTATCTCTCGTTAAATCTGGAACATATTTTTTTTGCAAATCATAAACGATGTCAACTATATCGTCAAGATCTACTCCTCTATCATTTAATAATTTGATACATATCTCTCTCATATTACTAGTGGTTCTATTCATATTATCTCCTCAATTACCAAACGTGTTCTACACCTATAACCCCTGGAACTCTTTCCAATAGTGTATCCTCTACTAATTCTGA
>CAZUQS010000278.1:0-1834 GCA_964622615.1 uncultured Candidatus Izemoplasmatales bacterium
TATCGATTACAATTATTTCATCACAGAACTTACAACTGCTCATTCTATGTGAAATAAATATCGCAGTTTTTTTATCCACTAGTGCGCTGAAGTGTTCGTAAATCTCTGATTCTGATTTCGGATCTAACGCAGCTGTTGGCTCATCTAATATCACTATAGGTGAATCTTTATACAATGCTCTTGATATCGCAAGTTTTTGCGCTTCCCCACCAGATATTTCAACTCCATTTTCTTTTGATCTTTGATAGATAACCGTGTCAATTTGTTTCGGCATATTATGTACTCGTTCATATAACCCTGTTTTCTTAAGAGTTTCTATTACTTTATCAGAATCTCCGTCTAAGCCCGATGAAACATTGTCCTTGATGCTGTATGAGAATAACTTGAAATCTTGAAACACTACGGAAAATAGGTTATCACATACATCTTTGGTATATGATTTTAATGATATATCATTCAATAGAATTTCCCCTTCAGACGGTTCATATAACCTGCATAATAGTTTGATTAATGTTGTTTTACCAGCTCCATTCAATCCAACTATAGCAAGTTTCGCTCCGCTTTTGATTTCAAGATTAATGTGTTTTAGTGCATATTCTTTTTGGTTAGGATATTTAAAGGAAATGTTCTTAAATGTAATAGATAAATTCTCTAAATCAATTGTATCAACAGTGCCATACTCTTTTTTGGATTTCAAATTCAAGTAGGTAAAATAGTGATCCAAGTAATTGTTAAACAAATGCAACTTCGAGTATCGTTCCATAATCATGTTTACGGCTTGTGAGACAAGTGCTATTGATGCTACATAAGCAACTACATTTCCAACACTAATCAATCCATACATCGCTTTTAACCCTACATAAATGTATGCAATAAAGGATAATGCTTTGTTTCCCAAAATCGAGATTGCCATCATTTTTGTGTTATATATGGAGTATTCACGCCAAGGAATTTCAACGTTTTCTCTAAATTCCTTCATTCTGTTTAGAAACATATCTTGCATATGAAATAGGCGAATATCTTTTCCAAATTTATAGTTATTACAAATCTGATTAAAGTAAGCGTATTTTCGATTGCCATCTATATTAAACATCATAACTTCAAATGATTTTTCATTATTTTTCTTCATCACGTATCTTGAAACCAAGAATGATATGATCAATCCAATAAGAAGTATTACTATAGAAAAGGGTGAGTTCAGAATTCGTGCCATGAATGAAGTATCATTTGTATCTTTTACAAGAAACAATCCAACTAATAAAACTCCTCCATAAATGATAGAAAATATGGATGTCAGTATTCCACTTAGAACATACTCACAATATGCCTTTAATCCTCCATTTCCATGGCATCCTTCTTCTGCCATTTCAAGAAGCTTCATTGTATTATTGTCTTCGACTATTGCATAATCTAGCTCAAATGTTTTCGAAGCTATCTTGCTATCTAAATTATAATTCAACTCTACAGAGTACACTTGATTTAAGTAACTAAGCATGTTTCTTACAATCCCAATAAACAGACTGATTGCAATCAACCAATACACATAGATCATAATGTCTGCTTTCGGAAGAGTATTGACAACACCATCAATAATTAAATATGTGAAGAAAATAGCTATATAAGGAAATAAGGAAGATAATATTGATTGGAAAATGAATACAAATATATATTTTTTTGATACACCAGAGATGACTTTAATGACATGAATCGTTTTTTTAATATTCTCTTTTAGACTAATTTTTTTCACACTCATCACCTTCCTTATAATATTTTGCTTGGAGATTGAATATTTCATAGTACTGCTTGTTTAACTTCATTAATTCTTGATGAGTAC
>CAZUQS010000279.1:0-1831 GCA_964622615.1 uncultured Candidatus Izemoplasmatales bacterium
AACCATCGACCAATCTGAATATAATGTAGGTTCTGTAATCGCAATTATGACATTCATAATTACAGCTACTGCTACGTTATTTAGTTATCGGAGAAGTAAATCTTACAAAGAGGAGGATGCTTTCCAATGATAAATACAACTAGACCAGAGTTGGAAAATATCCAACCAAAGAGTTACAAAAACAAACAAACAACTTCCCTAATTATTTCCTACGTAGTGTTAGGGATTTTAGCCTTGATTTGGCTATATCCTATTATTTGGATTATTCTGAATTCATTGAGAACTGAGTACACTGGTTCCGGACAATTAATCGGAACTGTTGTCAGCCATTATATACCAAAAGCCATTGGGTTAGATAACTTCAAAACTCTGTTTACTGAAACATTATTCCCAAGATGGTTCTTAAATACATTATTTGTTTCATCGATTTCATTTATCTTATCTACATTGTTAGTTTTGTCGGTGGCATATGTTATGAGTAAGCTGAAATTTAAAGCACGTAAATCATTCTTGAACATCGCTATTATCTTAGGGTTGTTCCCAGGATTTATGTCAATGATTGCTATTTATTATATTTTAAAAGCATTCCAATTAACACAAACTCTGTATGCATTAATCTTAGTATATTCAGCAGGTGCAGGACTTGGTTTCTACGTTGCAAAAGGATTCTTTGATATTATTCCGAATTCACTTTTAGAATCTGCAAAGCTTGATGGTGCAACCAATTCGCAATCATTCTTTAAAATAGTCTTACCACTAAGTAAGCCGATAATTGTCTATACAGCATTACTTGCATTTATCGGGCCGTGGATGGACTTCATTTTCGCTCGAGTCATTATCGGAGAAGCCAATACCGAGACTTACACAGTCGCTGTTGGTCTCTACTATATGATGTATGGTGAACAAATTGATTCAAACGTATTTACAATATTTGCTGCAGGTTGTGTATTTGTGGCTATCCCAATTGTTTCCTTATTCTTATCAATGCAACAATACTATGTTGAAGGAGTTACTGCAGGTGCAGTTAAAGGATAAATTGCTTCAAAGAGGTGTTTATGAAAAAAATATATATCATTTTACTACTACTGTTTACAGTCTTTGGTATTACTTCTTGCAATCAGAGTAAAGAGTATGTTATTACCGATGATCTATTAGAATCCAATGTTATTCCTGATGAATATGGCGTGTTTTATGAAATCTTTTTAGGATCCTATTCAGATAGCAATGACGATGGAATAGGTGATTTCCAAGGTTTGATTAATCGATTAGATTATCTGAATGATGCAGATGACAATTCTGGTAAGAGTCTTGGCATTGATGGAATTTGGTTAATGCCAATCATGCCATCCCCAAGCTATCATAAATATGATGTAAGGGATTATAAAAATATTGATCCTAATTATGGAACTTTAGAAGATTTTGAATTGTTTATCGACGATGCAAATGCAAGGGGAATCCGAGTTATTATTGATTTGGTTTTGAATCATACTTCTGACCAACATCCATGGTTCAAAGCTGCTAAAAAAGCTGCTATAGATGGCGATTGGGATAACAAGTACTTGGATTACTATACCATCGCAGAGTCAGATCAAAGGGAATCAAATAGAACGTACTACCAGCTGTACGACAATCTATATTATGAAGGTAATTTTTCACCAAGTATGCCAGAATTAAATATGGATAATCCTGAAGTCAAACAAGAGATTATAGATATTGTACAATTTTGGTATGATTTGGGTGTTTATGGTTTCCGTTTGGACGCTGCGAAATATATTTATTTAAATGATACTGATAAAAATATTGATTTTTGGAACTGGTTCGTAACTACTTG
>CAZUQS010000280.1:0-1811 GCA_964622615.1 uncultured Candidatus Izemoplasmatales bacterium
TCTGTATTTGCGCCAGAAATTAAAGGTCAATGGAGTTTTGATTTGATGCCAGGATACGTTATTGATGGTGAAATTCATAATGAATCCACGTCTACTTCAACTGGAACTATTATTTTAGATAGTTCAGAAGAGAAAGAAGCAAGTTGGACATTCCTTAAATGGTGGCTTGGAGAAGAAGCGCAAACATCTTATGCAAGAGGCATGGAAGCAATTCTAGGCGCTGCAGCTCGTTATCCAACAGCTAATCTAGAAGCATTCAAAAATTTACCTTGGTCTGCTAAGGATTATCAAACACTTTCCACACAAAGAGAAAACACAGTTGGCGTTCCAACTGTGCCGGGAGATTATATTATTGGACGTTACATTGATAATGCATTCCGTTCTACTATAAATGATGGTACAAATCCAAGGGACAATCTATTTGAGTATGTAACAAAAATAAATATAGAACTAGAAAGAAAACGACAAGAATTTGATTTAGAGTAGGAGGTGCAAAATGACTACCAATACTGTGCAAATAGCGGAGAACTTCGTCAAACCGACATTGCTGCAAAGAATGAAAAAGAAAAAAGTGTATTATTCGATGATTTTACCTTTTATGATCATTTTTACAATATTTACTGTAATTCCTGTTTTAATGAGTTTCTTCTTAAGTTTCACATCGTTTGATATGTTACAAGCACCGAAATTCATTGGGTTAAAAAACTATATAAATTTATTCTTAAATGATGATGTGTTTTTAATTGCTTTAAAGAATACGATCATTTTAGCTTTGATAACAGGACCTATTTCCTATATGATGGCATTTCTTTTTGCGTGGTTAATCAATGAATTATCCCCAAAAATTAGATGGTTTATGATTCTTATATTTTACGCTCCATCCATCAGTGGGTCTGCATACCTGTTATGGTTATTAATATTTTCATCTGATATGTATGGGATCTTAAACGCATATCTAATTGACTTGAACTTAATCAATTCACCAATACTATGGCTTGAAACGCCAAAGTATGCGTTAGTCATTTTAGTAATTGTTCAATTATGGTTAAGTTTAGGAGTATCATTTTTGGCTTTCGTTGCTGGGTTACAAACAGTAGACAAAACCTTATATGAAGCAGCTGCGGTGGATGGAATACGAAATCGTTGGCAAGAATTATGGTATATCACATTACCACAAATGAAATCTCAATTAATGTTTGGGGCTGTAATGCAGATTACAAACGCCTTGGGAATTGGGATTGTCTCCATTTCACTACTGGGATTTCCATCGGTTGAGTATTCAGGACATACCATTGTTACTCATTTAATGGACTTTGGATCGACGAATTCTACCAGATTAGAAATGGGGTATGCTTCAGCAATCGCAACTATTTTATTTGTTATGATGTTAGGCTCTAACTTAATGGTTCAAAAACTAATTAAGAGGGTGGGTAAATAATGAAAAAAGATGATTATACCACCTCAGAAAAAGAACAATTATTAAAAGAGATTGAACAACAAGAAATTAAATGGATTAGCGCTAAACAGAGGAAACATAAGAAATATCGTAAGGTACGATTAAGTAGATCCACTAGCGGAGATATTGCACTGATTATTGTGCTATTACTCTTTGGTAGTTTTAGTGCGTACCCTTTAATATTTACAATTACAAATTCCTTAAAAGGATTTGATGAAATATTCGTGTTCCCACCTAGATTATTTCCAAGAAATATTACGTTTAGTAATTTTGTGGATTTGTTTAATCTGATTGGAAATACACAGATACCAATTTCAAGATATTTTATTAACACCTTAACGATTACGTTATTTGG
>CAZUQS010000281.1:0-1801 GCA_964622615.1 uncultured Candidatus Izemoplasmatales bacterium
TAGGAGATTATAAGTATTGGGTTATGACAGACGATAAAGGTTTTAATGATTCTAAAATGTTCATTTCACCTATCGAGGTCAATCGGATTGCAGGCGTTTTACTGGTAAAAAACAGGATTGATCTTGCTAAGATACTTAACGCTGGAGAAATTGTTCTTCATATTAAATTGTTCCATGAACTGTTTCCAAATTCAGAATATGAAACTCTCAGGGAGAAATACTGGACACAACTATTTAAATCCTTTGACGAAATCATCGCATATGCTACAGAACAGGGAATTAAGGTCACCATAGAAAACATGGAACATCCACAAGATGAATCTCAATTTGAACAATTTGACCGTTTATTTGATCGCTATTCTTTCGATCAATTGGGTTTTTGTTTTGATTTAGGGCATAATATGATTACAAATAAAGACAATCCATTTTCGTTTATTGAACGTTACAATGATCGCCTATGTGTTCTTCATCTTAATTGTGGGTTATATAACTTGAATAATGCAACAGTCTACAAAGATGTTCTTGCGCTGGATGTACATACGATTCCGACAAAAGAATGTATTGATTTCGATAAACTTGCAAAGCTTATTGCCAGTTCTCCTTATAAATTACCATTAACATTTGAGGTTGTATCCGATATCAGCATAGAAGAAACACTGCGCGATGTACTTAAGGCAGGCAACGAAATAACCTCACTAGTTGAAAAGTATCGCTAAAACAAATATTAGGAGTCGCTTAAAAACAACTTGAATTTTCAAATTGCTTTATGAGCGACTCCTTAGGTTAGTCTATTTATTATTCAAGCAACTTTTATTTTATTTATTCTTTTCAATAAAATACAGGACAGTATAAAACCCATAAACAAAGCAATACCCATAACAACAAAAACATAGTTGAATCCGGTTATTCCCGGATTTTTGTCAAGAAACCTCCCAAATATAGTATAAGCAAACATATTAGGGGCATAACCAACAAAACATGCAATCGCCATAGCTGTTCCGGCTATCTCTTTTGGTATATTTACTTCTTCCATCGGAGCAAAGAAAACAGCCCTCATCACAAAGATAAAAGCACCAAAGCCAAGGGTTGCCACCATGCCGATATATGCATTCATATTCTGGTGCGGAAGAAAAATAAATCCAATCATTGCAAATGAACCAAGAAGAAGTACCAACCTTAAACATTTCAAAGGTGAATGAAAAACTTTATCTGCTAAGAATCCACCAACAGGTCCACCTATCAGTTTTAAACCATATTGATTTATTATGCCATAAGCTCCTACAAGCGCCAGTGGAAGGCCATATATAGTTCTTAAAAAAGGAATAAAAAAGGTTAGACCGCAATATGCCACATACACAAAGAAGATAATAAATGATATTAACCAAATTTCCGGTATTTTAACACACCGGACTATTCCTTTCAATACTTCTTTATTCTCGTCTTTAGACGACTGTTTAAGTTCAACATTAACTTCTTTACCATCAATGAAAAATATAGATAGAATACCTACTATAATAACGATCCCTGAATAGAAATATATTGCGCATCGCAAACCTAAAGCACCACTACCTAAATATAGAAAAATACCCAATGCACTAAAAGCTACAAAAGTGTCTACGACACCTCTGCCTCCTTCTAAAAATCCAAACATCCGTCCCTGTTCTTCTTTGGTACCAAGTAATCGAACTGTTTTTAATAATACAGGCCAGTAAGTCATTTCTGCAAATACTGCAAAAAGAGCAAAACACAGTAGTATTCCAATAAAGCTTGGAAATGTTGAAAAATACAGCCCTACTACACC
>CAZUQS010000282.1:0-1776 GCA_964622615.1 uncultured Candidatus Izemoplasmatales bacterium
AATCATTTGGATCTACTTTGAATTTTGGAATATAGGGAGAATTGCCCTATCTGCAATAAAAAAAGGCCTGATACCTTTGTATCAAACCTATGCTTCTTATATGGAGCAGGTGAAGGGAATCGAACCCTCATAGTCAGCTTGGAAGGCTGAGGTTCTACCGTTGAACTACACCTGCATTTTGACGCAAAATTATGATATCACAAAACCCCTTGTGATGTCAACACATATTTTCTTAATTTTTCTCAATAACTCTTAATTTTGCGCTATGTGATCGGTTATTATTTTCTAATTCATTTTCTGTAGCTATGATTACTTTTCGGTTAATCAAAGTAATTATAGGTTTTTCTGTAATTATAATCGGTACCCCTACAGGAATATCGATTGTGGAATACTTGCGAAATAGTTGTTTGCAGATTCTATCTTCTAAAGAATGAAATGTTATGACTGCCAAACGCCCTTTAGGTGCAAGTAATTCAATTGCATCTTCTAAAGCTTTGCTTAATATGTTTAATTCATCGTTCACAGCTATTCTAAGTGCTTGAAATGTTTTTTTAGCAGGATGACCCTTTTTATTTAATTCTTTGTTAGGAAGCGAATATTTGATGACATCGACCAAATCAAAAGTCGTGTTTATTGGTTTTTCATTTCTGAATTTAACAATATTTTTGGCTATACTTCTAGCAAACTTTTCTTCTCCATACCGAAATAATATTTCTGTTATTTCCTCATAGGAATATTCATTTACAATTTCTTTGGCTGTAAGGGAATCATCTGGGTTCATTCTCATGTCTAACTCATTATCATATTTATAAGAAAATCCTCTTTCGGGAATATCAAATTGAAAAGAGGACACGCCTAAATCAAATAAGATTCCGTTTACTTGAGTAATGTTGATTTCATTTAATCGTTTTTTTGCGTTCACAAAATTGTCTTTAATAATGGTGAAATTAGAAAAATCAGCTAATTTTTCTTTAGCTTTTCCAATCGCAAAATCATCTTGATCAATTCCATAGAGATGACCATTAGGAATTCTCTTTAAGATTTCAGAAGAATGTCCTGCTCCGCCCAATGTCATATCAACATAAATCAAGTTGTCTCTAATATTCAGTTTGTCTATTACCTCATTTAGTAAAACGGGAATATGCTTTTCCACTTTCATCACCTATTTCATTATAACACATTTGTTTTTTAGCAAAAGAAAAACGTTGAAAATTCAACGCGTATTTTTCTTTTATTCTTTGTCTTCTTTTTCTGTTTTTGCTTTTGGTTCAACTACTAATTTACCTTTGTAGTAACCGCATTTTTTACAAACTGTATGACTGATAGTCATTTCGCCACAATTTGGACATACTGCCATAGTAGGTGCTTGTAATTTGAAATGTGTTCTTCTTTTTCTCTTTTGTGATTTACTAATTTTTCTGAATGGTACTGCCATCTTGATTCCTCCTCTATTGTTTTATCTTTGCAAATGGACTGCTTGAAACTAATTCTTCTTCACTCGCCTTGAAAACATCTTCTTTGTATTCCTCTAATGCATTTGGGGTATACACCTTCATTGGTTTTTCAATCAATATCTCTGAAAAGATATACTGATCAATTTCAATTGTAATTCCCTCGATCACGTGAGTATCATCATCAATGTATTTCGTAGAAAAGTTGAGCTGTGTTTCAAAATCTATATCTACCATAACTTCTTCCAAGGTGAGAGCGCATAACATCGTTAAACTCGTCGTAATAATAAAATCAAAAACAAACAAATTTTCATCTTTAAAATAC
>CAZUQS010000283.1:0-1773 GCA_964622615.1 uncultured Candidatus Izemoplasmatales bacterium
TCTTCCATAATTTCTCCTAAAATGTAAATACATTATTTTAATCTTTTTGGTACTAGTACAATCTTTGAATTTGTTTTCTGATTGATGTTGTTGATTACTTCTTCATATGAACGGACAAATAATGGATTGACAAGTAATTCCATAAATCTTCTTTGAACTAACTTCGCAAAACTTATTTTATTCCCTCCATCAGCATTTATTAACTTTATTCTGAATATTCGCTTTCCAAGGCTCGTGTTGCCGAATATTTTGTCAGATACGAAGAATAAACATAAAATTAAAAAACCGGACCAAGTTGCCACTTGGTATCCCAAATCACCCATCTATACAACGAAAGCATTCATATTAAATATGATAATTGCAGCAGGAATGCCAACGATGATTCCATCAAAACAAATACTTCTCTTATACCTTTTTATTATGTTTGTAGATTGGCTATTATCTGCTTTAGTCATTTTATATTTTCCTTTCATTCAATACTAATGCTTTTGGAGACCTAAAAAGCTTCTTTGGAACAATGGATTTTCAGTCATTTCATGCTCTAATTTTCTGTATATAAAACCACCTTCACACATTCTTGTATCAATGCGGGATCGCTTTCTGCTATACTTCCTTTATATGTAATCTTAACGGTGTCTCCTATAGACAAATAATCCTTATCTATAATTATATTGTTTTCATTAACTATCTTAGTTTCTTCTGAGATAGATATTGAGTATGAACCGTTATGGCCTGGATTATCTGATACTTCTAACATTATAAAAGATTCTCCTACATAGGTTATTTCACCCAATAATGACGGCATGTTAAAAACTGTGAAATACAATGTTCCACTTATTGCTATTACAATTGTAAAAATAATCCCTATCCATTTGAATTTCATAAAATAAACTCCTTTATCTCTTCAACATATTGGCGATGTATGGATTTTCAGTCGTTTCATGCAACGAACCATTCTCTACAACGGTTTTAGAGTCCTAAAAGATATTGAACCTTTGTTTAATCATTATGCTGAGCGTGAAAATGTATTTTGTGAAGAAACATCATTCCATTCTTTTTTCAATTTTATATAAATATACCGCGATACTTAACTCAAATATTATTAGTGACAAAAAAACGTAAAAAGACTTAGCTATATCGTTTCCAGAACCTCCCACGGTATATCTTATCACTAGTAAACATAACCCGTTTACGACAATATGAAATACAACAGCTATTCCGATTGAAACACCGTTCTTTAAGTTATGTTTTTTCTTAATATATCCAAATAAATGCACTAAAAATATTATTTCAAGAATGACTACTATTAAGCATATAAAAATTAAAAAAACCCACGGGATTAAATCAGAGTGAATATTAATAATTTGTATTTCAGAAAAAAACAGGTTCTGAAATGATATTAATAGAGGAAATATACTAATAATAAAAGCTGTTGCTAACAATACTATTTCAGTGGCTAATCTCTTGTTTAATTGAATTCTTAATTTATCTTCCATAAATTTTACCTTCCTTAGAAACATAGAACTTTGTAGTTCCGTAATAACTTGATGAATAATTCCTTAGAAATATATATATTATTTCGCCTTGATTTAAATAAAAGTAATATGATGGATTTTCAGTCCTTTCATGCACTAATTATTGTTTCTATATCTAATTAAAAATTGCCTTTAGTTGAAAAATTATTTAACTATTAATTAAGTTACTAGGTAAATCCTTGTCTAGCAGCATACTAAAATATATGTTCTCTTCACTTGCCCAATGAAGTTCAACATT
>CAZUQS010000284.1:0-1767 GCA_964622615.1 uncultured Candidatus Izemoplasmatales bacterium
TGCCAATCTTCCAAGAAAATTATCATAACCAAGATTAAAGACTTGTGCTTTAACAGGAACTTTAGTATCTGATGGAGCAGGAGAAACTTCTTCTAAAATCGTGTCTAAAAGAGGGGTCAAATCTTTTGATCCTGTCTCGCCGGCAGGCAGGTTGTCGTCTAATTTTTTCTTAGCAATACCTTCACGACCAATAGAATAAACCGTAGGAAAATTAAGTTGTTCCTCACTCGCACCTAATTCCATAAAAAGTTCGTAAACATCTTCCTCTGCTTGTTTTGGATTGGCTGCAGGTTTATCTATTTTATTAATAACTACAATTGGTTTTAATCCAAGTTCTAAAGATTTTTTAAGCACAAAACGAGTTTGTGGCATTGGTCCCTCCTGAGCATCAACTACTAGCAAAACAGAATCAATAGAACGAAGCACTCGTTCTACCTCTGACCCAAAATCTGCATGACCTGGAGTATCTACAATATTTATTTTTGTATCCTTATAAAAAAGAGAAGTGTTCTTGGCATAAATAGTGATCCCTCGTTCTTGCTCTAATTTGTCAGTATCCATACTCATCTCATCCGTAAACATACCCGCCTGTCGCATAATAGCATCGGTAATTGTGGTCTTCCCATGATCAACATGAGCGATGATTGCAATGTTTCTGATTTCCATAATTTCGAGCGAGGGTGTGTGAAAGTTTTACTTTCACGACACCTGAGCGATGTAATTATATGCTTGCTTCATATATATTTTTAATTAAAAAAAACGCCGAAGCGATTTAGTATCTTGATATAATACATTGAAAACCACCTAAAATCAACCTTTTTATTTATAAAACTTGGATGTCAGACACCTAAATTATCAATTTACTTAAATTGTTCGTGCTTGGAGCACGAACAATTTATTTAATAATCTTTTTTTCCTGCCTACCAATAAACAGGTTTGTTTGGTATAATAAACTTATTAATTAGTAATTTAATTAGGAAACAAATTATATGACACATAAAAATAAATTTCCATATTGGATTCATATCGTTATTGGAGTTATTTGGATTTTAGTTGGTATAATTCTCCATACCGGGATTGAATTAATTATCTGGACAGTTGGTGGTTTAATTATGCTCACAATTGGTTTATTGAATAAATAATGTATAATAAACTAGTATTAGTATTATTAAAAAATTAAACTATAAGCCAAAAGCTAAGTTTACCTAACCTACTAAACTATTATGGCAAAAAGAAAAACAGGTATTGAAAAAAATAAAACATCCCGATCAAAAAAAACTAAAAAGCGACTTGCAATAAAGCATGAGATGCTAGCTAAAAGAGCTTGTAAGAAACGAAAATAAAAAGGTAGATTTGCAAAGATTTATATAAATTTGTTATACTGTAAAAATACAGTAATAATAACTTTATTAATAATTAATCCTGTTAAATCTTAATTTAACAGGGTAAATAAAAACTATGGATAAAAAATATATACCTCATCTAATTTCTTTAATTGCCTTAATTGCCGTTATTATTTTAGGAATTATTTTCTTTTTGAAAGACTCTCCTGTAACAGATAATCAAGCCCAAATAATCTACGGAACAAAAGAAGTTCATTAAAATTAGATAAAGTAAATAATAGAACCCCCACTGACTTAATTAAGTCAGTGGGGGTTTTTTAAGATTTTAATATAGCAAAGGCCTGTCGGCAGGCTTTTTTGAAAAGGTCTTTCGGGACATAAGCGGCACGAGAATCCCAGGTTCCACTTTCTGAAGTTTTATTAT
>CAZUQS010000285.1:0-1754 GCA_964622615.1 uncultured Candidatus Izemoplasmatales bacterium
GTATTTGATTTCTAACTTTGCTTCTGATGCGGGAAAAAAGGGTGGAGAATTCTTTACGCCTAGTGCTGTTTCAGAATTTTTATCAAGTTTAGTTAAACCTCAAGAAAACGATCGAATTTATGATCCTACATGTGGATCAGGATCGCTACTGATTAAAGCATATAATAAAGTTCCATCAAGAAAGGTACAAATTTATGGCCAAGAGAGCAAAGGTCAAAACCATTCATTAGCACGAATGAATATGTTCCTGCACGGTATAGATGATGCAAAGATTGCATGGGGAGACACATTGGCTAATCCTCTACATTTAGAGAATGATAAACTTATGAAATTTCAAGTTGTTGTGGCAAATCCTCCGTTCTCACTAGATAAATGGGCATCTGGTTTCTCAGGAGAGAGCAATGGTAACTTTAAAATGGAAGCTTCGTTAGACCCATATAAGCGATTTGATTGGGGCGTACCACCTAAATCAAAAGGTGATTATGCATTTGTTTTACATATGTTACATTCTCTTTCAGAGGAAGGAAGAATGGCTGTAGTTTTACCGCATGGAGTACTGTTTAGAGGTGCGAGCGAAGGAAAAATTAGAAAGCAAATAGTCAACATGAATCTACTAGATGCGGTTATTGGTTTGCCTGCCAATCTTTTCTTTGGAACGGGTATTCCTGCTTCCATATTAGTATTCAAACAAAACAGATCAACAAAAGATGTACTGTTTATAGATGCTTCTCAAGAAAACATGTATGAAAAAGGAAAAAATCAAAATAAACTCCGTCCTGAAGACATCAAAGAAATAGTCAATATTTATGAGAAGTATGAAACAATAGATAAAGTGTCTTCTGTGGCATCATTGAAAGAAATAAAAGAGAATGACTATAATCTTAATATTCCAAGATATGTAGATACGTTTGAAGAAGATGCATTAATAGATCTTGCTAGTGTTAAAGATAAAATTAGCAATATTAAAGAAGAACTTCAAGAGGTCGAGAAACAAATGAGCAAGTATCTTACCGAATTGGGATTATAGTTATGAAGAAATTAATTATGCATACAGGAGAGCTTCCGCCTAAAAATGGGTTTGACTTTTCAAACTTTTCGTTCCCTGAAATTTGGAAAGGATATCTTGTAAAGGAATTATTTAATATAAGAGGTGGAAAACCAATTCCAAGGAACATGATGGGTGATGAAGGTATTGCCTGTGTACATTATGGAGACATTCACACTTCCTCCGATTTATCTATTAAGGTATTTGAGTCATATGAAAAAATACCAAAGATAAAAAATTATAAATTCTCTAATAGCGACTTACTCCATAATGGAGATATAGTTTTTGCAGATGCTTCCGAGGATTATGAAGGTATTGCCAAATCGATAGTAATAAATAATTCAAAGAATTTAGAAATAATTGCTGGGTTACACACGGTTGTAGCTAGAAGCAAAGATAGTCAAGTTGATAATGAATTCAAAAAATATATATTTTTAAATTGGTTAAGCAGAAAACAACTCATGTTTTTTGCTCAAGGAATATCAGTATATGGGATTAGCAAAACAAATATTGAAAACACAATAGTTGTGCTCCCCACTTTACTTGAACAACAAAAGATTGCTGAAATTTTGTCAACATGGGATTATGCTATCGAGTTGAAGGACAAATTAATTGACACCCAAACTCAGTTGCAGAATGCTGTTATACAGCGTATAAAGCGTGGAAAGTTGGAGATTAATGTAAATTCTAGTAAATGGGAAAAATATAG
>CAZUQS010000286.1:0-1744 GCA_964622615.1 uncultured Candidatus Izemoplasmatales bacterium
ATTTTCAAAATTATTGCCTCGTGTTTCTTAAGCGTCCCCCTACGCGGTACCCTTCAGCAGTATCTTATTTAGAGATGGGGGGTTGTTATGGATAAATTAAATCTATACCATTATTAAACTTATCCTTACCACCAAAAGATGGGTGACGAAGATCACTTGCATACCTTGGTAAAGATTTAATAGTTTCTTCTGCTTTTTTTCCTATCGCATATATATCCTGAATTGTAGGAAATAACGCAATCAAATCAAATAAAAATGTCATACCAGTTGTTAGCTCAGCTTTATTAGGTGTTCTATTACTTTTCAACTTCCCAACATCATGTGGATGAAATGGAAAGATATTCCAGATAATTGGTGGAGTTGTCAGCTTACCTTTTGCTAATCTTTCATCTAGTTTATCCCATACAATTGTTGCAGAAGCCTCCTTTTGAGAGCCACTCGTAGTACAGCTGTTTAACACTCCCATAGGTTTTCGTGTATTAATGATGTATTCACTTGTGAATGCAATACCAGATAATGTACAACCATTATACCCTGGAGCTTCACCAACTAATAAAACAGTTGGATTCAAGGCTTCTAAATTAGTTAGATACTTCTTCAAGTTATCGATTTGCACTGTATTTAAGTACTGATTCTCTACAGTTGAACTAGTAGTATAAGATGTCAACTTCTTTATAAAATCGTTAAAATGTATTGGATTAAATGCCATATGAACACCTCATTTTTAGTTTTCTTCTTGAGCTACTTCTTCCATCTTTTTAATCATCGATGGTAGTTCTTCTTTGTACTTATAAAGCTCTTTCTCTATTCTTCTACTTGCTTTAAGATCTCCTTTTTCAAAAGAGTCAGCAATATCTAATAACAATTTTCTTGCAGTAGAATCTTTCTCAAACACATTCTCTACAATTAATTTGAAAAGAGTAAGTCCATTTTCATCAATAAAACCTTTTAACCCAGGATATAATTTGTTATCAAAGAAATCTCTAAACTCTTTGTGATCTCTATATAAAACTGCACCTGTTACAATACCTCCACTAAATACTCCAGCTAATGTCAAAATCTTTTTTGCATCAATATTTACATTCATATGTATCACACCTTTCAAATGCTATTATAGCATGAATGGGTGTTTAACTCATAATCAAATTACCATCTTCATCAAATTGCTGTGACTTAGAGAACCGTTTATGTTGTTCATTATGACACTTCTTACACAACAACTCCAGATTCTCTTGATTCAAACTAATTGCTGGATCCTTAACGCTATTTATTGTTAGTTTGATAATATGGTGCACTTCTTCTCCTAAAGCACCACACTTCTCACACTTACCATTGGCTTCTCGTATCTTGATTTCTCTAGCTACTTGCCATGCTGCTGATTTGTAGAATCGATGTAATTCTTTAGGCTTTCTCATATAAGTTTCTCAATTCAGTAATCTTGTCATCTACATGTTCCCAGCGAACATTTAAATCTTCTCTACCAAAGTGACCATATTTCGCTAACTCCTGGAACTTAACAATATCTAAGTTGAGTTCTTTTCTTATACTTTTTGGTTTGAAATCAAACACATAATTCACGAGTGCTTGTATCTCCTCATCTGATGTAACACCAGTCCCAAACGTATCAACTAATACACTTATTGGCTTTGCTACTCCAATTGCATAGCTCAAATGAACCTCGCAGTGTGTGGCTAAACCTGCCCCTACAACGGCCTTTGCTACGTATCTAGCATAATAAGCCGCA
>CAZUQS010000287.1:0-1734 GCA_964622615.1 uncultured Candidatus Izemoplasmatales bacterium
CAGTTGAGGATGGTTCTCAAACGGCTTCACTTTTGGATACTCTTGGCTCCATCGGTTATGGTTGGTTGATTGGAGGATTAATTCTCTTGATCTTAATTATTGTTATTCCTTATTTTCTAAAAAAGAGGAAGTAATTGTGGAAAACAAAAAAACTTGGGGGTAGCACCCCCAAGTTTTTTTTGTTTTTCATATTTTTATTTGATGTTGGTGTTGGGTGTGATATAATGATGATTATTAAAAAATAATCATCAAGTCAAAAGTCCATAAAGTCAAAAAATGACTTTTGACTAATATATATTATGGATAAACAAATGCATCAAGGGAATTGGAAGTGTTGTGGTTGTGGTAATGCTATTACGGAATTACCTTTTGAACCAAAGGTGACAAATAATTTAACTTGTCGGGAGTGTTATGCTTCTGGTAAAGTGATTCCGAAACCAAATGGTGGAGAGCGACAAATGTTTGAGGGGGATTGGAAATGCAGTCAGTGTGGTTGTCCGATTACGAAATTACCGTTTGAACCGAAAGCGACTAATAATTTAACTTGTTTGGATTGTTTTAAAAAATCAAAAGGAATTAATAATTAACTAACCAGTGTTAAATATATGACTTTTAAAAAAATGTTTAAGAAGTTCGATATGGTGACGGCTCTAAAAATCTCAGGGGTTGCAATCTTCGGACTATTAGTTTTAGGTTTGGTAGTTTCTCTAGGAGGATTTGCCTTTAGGACAGCTTTTAATATTTCTCCGAGTTATGACAGTGGTCCTGGTTATGGAGGAAATTATAAAATGAATCAAGAAATGGCTTCAGCTCCAATGTCTTTGTCTATGAGGAATGTTATACCAGATTGGGATGATGGTTATATTGCTGGTGATATGGCTGAGGATTTTGAAGTAACTGAGTATTATGCTCATATTAAAACAAGTCATTTGGAGAGGACTTGTGGCGAGATTAAGGATTTGAAAGCAAAGAGTTATGTCATCTTTGAAGAATCAAATGAAAATGATAATTCTTGTAACTTTAGGTTTAAGGTTGAGAAAGATAGGGAAGAAGAAATTTTGGAGGTTGTAAGAGGTTTGAAACCAGAAGATTTAAACATTAACACCGAAAGTATAAAAAGACAGATTGATGACTTTACCAGTGAAGAGGAAATCTTGAAAAATAGATTGGCTCAAGTAGAAGAAACTTTGGAACAGGCTCAGGAAGCTTACGATGAAGTTACTCAGTTGGCGACAAAATCTCAGGATGTAGAATCTTTAGCGAAGATCATTAATGATAAAATAGTCTTGATTGAAAAGTTAACTAAGGAAAGATTAAATACAAAAACTAGTTTAGATAGATTGAGTCAAATGAAAGCTGATCAATTAGATAAATTGAAATATACATCTTTTACGGTGTCTGTTTATGAAAACTTAATTATTGATCCACAGTATATTAAAGATTCATGGGTAAAGGAATTAAAGAATTTTGTTAATGAATTTAATGGGATGTTGCAGGGTATTTCGGTTAAATTGTTGTCATTTGGGATGAAACTTCTTCAGGTGGTGATTTATTTGACGATCGCCTTGTTGGTGGCAAAATATGGTTGGAGGGGAGCGAAGTTTGTTTGGAAAAAGTAAGCCAACTAAAATTGAATTATGTTTAAAGCGAAGACTAAAAGAATAGAAAAACTTGCCGAGTTATACCCAGAAATTATTAAAGATTTAGAAGATCTTTTTGACAAACCAACCAATA
>CAZUQS010000288.1:0-1732 GCA_964622615.1 uncultured Candidatus Izemoplasmatales bacterium
GATAGTGATATGCTTATAATTATTGGTATAAGCAATCAAATGCTTAATCGATTTATCAGGATTATAGGTAACAACATACGTTTTGTTATCTGTTGTTATTTTAACTTTATTGTTATGATATGATTTATTATCTCCATCAACATCTTCTATGGTATCTTGTACAAAAACTTCAAGAGTATGGTAATCACT
Source organism: uncultured Candidatus Izemoplasmatales bacterium (assembly GCA_964622615.1). GTDB lineage: Bacteria > Bacillota_I > Bacilli_A > Izemoplasmatales > Hujiaoplasmataceae > 4572-104. Next base: position 190 of record CAZUQS010000288.1, read on the forward strand.
TCCCAAATCCTCAACATGATACTGTTCTAATTGATTTCCAAAGTAATCATGAAATTGATATTCAAACGATAACAAAATATCTCCTATTTTCAATTGCTCTTTCATTTGGAAGACTCCTTTGCGTAATCTTTCAAATAGTCGTTACAAGCGAACATATTGCCTTCTAAATAACGATTAGCAAGACACGTGAAGCAATTGTTCTTAATTGAACAATCCTTACATGGGGATTGTTCTACTAATGCATTCCATTGCTTCTGTAATTTGTCGTATACTTCTTTAAAATTATTATCTATTTTGCGAGACGGTTTGGGCATCATTGCACAACCTTGCATAACTCCGATATGATTGATAAAGAATCCGGTTTTAAAGGCGCCACATCGTTCTGCTTTTGTTGTTTTTGACTTGGTTGGAAATGCTTTTTTGATTCTTAATTCAAAATCAATTAATTCCTTTGCGTTTAACCGTTTCATTTGGGGATTGCTTTTGGATACATAGAGGAAATGCCCTAAATGAAGCTTTTTCTCTTTTGCAAATGAAATAATCTTATCCAATTCTTTATAGATTATCGGTAATGGTATTGTTCTTAATACAACATTCAAGTTCTTCGATTTCAGCAAGTCTATATTCTTTGATACATCAGAAAAGGAGTTACTCTTTGTGAATGCTTTGTATGATGGTTCATCATGTCCATATAGTGTTATAGCAATTAGTTCTGGTGGTCTTTTTGTTAAAGCTTCAAGAACAGAATTCGGTAACATAGACCCATTTGTATACAGTGTAATCTTAATACCTAAATCAAATAAATATTCATACAAATAAACAAAATCAGGTCGCGAAAAAATCTCGCCACCTGTTAAAAGCGCATATAACATTCCGTGTGTTTGCGCTTGATTGAATATATTGATCCATTCTTCTGTTGTTAAATCTTGTGTATTTGATTTTGCATAACACATCTCACAACTAAAATTACAATGTCCAGTTAGTTCAAACTCACCAACCATTGGAATATTGTTGTGATATGCATAATCTAATAAACGCTCTTTGATTTCATTGTATGTGTTCATGATATTCACCACAAACATTATAACAAAATATAGCATTGAATTGTATACACTATTTGTTTTTTGTAAAAATATAGGTTTTTTTACTAGTAACAACAACAATTTAAGTTTTTGTCTTATCAGCAATTCTTTAATGCATTAAAAAATACAAAAAGAACTTTCTCCTATCAATCTAGGAATGAAGTTCTTTCTATCTTTGTTATTTAATTATTTGTTTCATCAACTCAACCGTAGTATAAATTCATATTTGTATCACAATTCTTTTCAATTCGATAAATGACGATTCTTTAGATCATTATATATTGTATTCCAATAAATTTGTAAATAACGCATACCTGACATTGCTTTTACATAGTTCTTTAATGTTTCCAAATCATGTATTTCCATCGTAACATGCTTTCCACTTGAATTCATAAAGAAGTTGAATCCTTCTTCATGAAAGATTTCGTTCGGAAAGATAGATAAGAATGTATCTCTTAATC
>CAZUQS010000289.1:0-1731 GCA_964622615.1 uncultured Candidatus Izemoplasmatales bacterium
CCTCACATGAAAGATATTAAAAAGCAGTCAACACCTCTATGTGATCCTTATGTACAGCAATTGTATGTTCCCAATGAGCTGATGGAAGAGAGTCTGCTGTTACAACTGTCCAACCATCATCTAAATGCACAATTTTTCGTGAACCCATGTTAATCATTGGTTCAATTGCAAGTACCATCCCAGGTCTAATTCTCGGATTTTTCCCGGCACTTACATAATTAGCAATTTGCGGCTCTTCATGTAAGGCTAACCCTACACCATGACCGCAATATTCCCTTACAACACCATAGCCATTTTTGTTTGCATGATTAAAAACGGCTCTGGAAATATCATTAATACGTTTACCCGTTTCTGCTGCTATAATTGCAGCCTCAAGACACTCTTTGGTAACTTGAACCAGTTTTGCTATTTCGGGTTCTGCGTTACCAATTATAATAGTTTGTGCAGCATCACTAAAGTATCCATTAAGAATTACTCCAAGATCTATACTCACAATATCACCATCGCATAATATACGTTTACCAGGAATACCATGTATAATTTCTTCATTAACAGAAATACAAGCTGACGCAGGATAATCCATATATCCTAAAAATGCAGGAATTGCATCGTGCCCAACAATAAAATCATAACAAAACTTATCAACTTCTTTTGTTGTTATACCTTCTTTAATTACAAAGTTTAATTCACGATGTAAAGAAGCCAGTATTTTTGCAGATTTACGAATTCCTTCAATCTGTTTCTCATTTTTTAATGTAATCATAATTCTTTCTTTCGGATAGAGTCCAGCAGACCATTAATAAATTTATAATTAATATCATTGCTATATTCCTGAGATAATTTTACTGCTTCGTCAATTACAACATTAGGAGATAGGTTTTTTTGAAATATCATCATAAAGAGACTAAGCCGTAAGATACACCTATCAACACGGTCTATCTTCTGAATAGCTCTTTTAGTAGAGTATTTAACAATTAATTTATCAATTCTCTCAATATTCTCAGTTGTTCCTCTTACTAAATATCTAACATAAATTGCCGATTCATCATTTAGCTCAGAAATTTCTTGTTCATTTAAAGTAGGGAAAAACTCAATCGAATCCAATTGCATTAAGTTTTTGTGAAAATCGAGTGCGAATAGTGCTTTTAAGGCATATTCTCGAGATTTATGTCTTGAACTCATAATTTGGACTATCCCGTCCCGCCTTTTTTTATAGAAGAATTGTTATTTCTGCTTTTGATCGTAAATCTTTAACAAGTTCAGACACTGCAGCTGAGAAAACTTGCTGTTGTTTTTCAACATATAGCGTTTGACTAATATATTGTCTAACTGTCATAGCATTATCAGGACTTAATGAATCATTTAATGATAATAATTTAGGATATGTATGATCAAGAATTTTAACTATATGGTATCCAGTTCTGGATTCTAACACTTTGGATACGTCACCAGTATCCAACAAAAATACTGCATCAAAAAAAGTATCATTAAAAACTTGTCGGCTAACGGAATCATCAATGGCAAACCACCCAAGATCTCCGCCTAGAAATTTAGAAGATTCATCCTGAGAAAATTCTAATACCAAGGCATCATAACTTTTAGTACCATATTCAAATAGCCGGTATACTTCATCAGCTTTCTCTTTTGGCTTTGAATTTGCAGGATCACTTTTGCTAATAAATATATGACTTAATTTAATGTATTCGGGATTAATAAAGCTTGCAGCATTTT
>CAZUQS010000290.1:0-1724 GCA_964622615.1 uncultured Candidatus Izemoplasmatales bacterium
GAGATGAGTAGGAATAAGGGCATTATGCTATGTGTTGAAAAACTAATCAAAACCTTGAGCAACGGTCAAACGTAGACTTGACCCCTTTTTTTCACGAGAATCTGCATAATACTAAGAGCTTCAAAACTTAATAAATATGAAAGAAAATTTAGTTAACAGATATGGGAGATACTGAGGCTGTTAATAAGGGTCAAAAGTAGGCTTGATTCCTTTCCTTTCAGTTTAAACAGGAAGATGCATTTCAAAAGATGTATATAACTACTGAACCATATAGCTTTGAAGGGTATTGGGCTTTCTCGAAAGATAAATCTTGTTGGTTCCCTGGAGTATTGGAGTATTCTCCCAAAAACCACAAGATAGAACTTCGGATGTGGGGTTCAGGAGAAGAGGTCAATCTTGACTATAAGACTGATACCATTATCGGTCGTACAACCGATAATAAAAAAATAACTCTTTTTAATTGTATCATAAGAAGAAGTAGATGGATTAATATAGAAAAAAGTGTAATGAGTGGTGAGACATTTCGCTCTATTGTCGATGCAAAAAGAATACTTTTTGGAGAGCACTATAATAATACTAATGAAATGAGTTTTTCTTTACTAAATATAAGTTATTCAGACCAATTTGATTTTATTGAAAAAGATGGCTTTCAACATGATTACTCGCGAACAAACCTTCTTATTAGATACAAAAAACCAGATGACATAGTACTAATAAAAAACGACACTGTTGAAATTAAAATTTGCTTCTATGGTGCGCATGATAGACGGCTACAACCATCTAATGTATCGTCCATCGTTCAACGTGAATATTTTCATATCACTTTCCCCGAAATCCACAATCTCCATTTTTTATACAACGAAATTAACGTTCTGAAAGATTTCATCACATTTTCTATTAATAAGAATATTTTTCCACTGGAGTGTTCTTTTAGAGAACAAATTGATGGCGATGAAACAAGATATGAAAGTATTGGCTTGCTTGATCGGTCATTTTTCAAAACCAAAAGCAAATATGGCGCACACCATCACCATACAGATCATAACATTATAGAAATAGACGATTTTTGCAATATGCATGATTTGTATGAAAACTGGAGATCACTGTTCAACAAGAAAGAATCAGCCATTTATAAATTTTTTCCAACAATTTATGACGATGGAAATTATTTGGACGAACGTTTCCATAAGTTAGTGATGGCTTTTGAGGACTACCATAGAAACTCTCCGGAATTCTGTCAAATTGTCACCCAAAACGGCAGGAATAGAACAGTATCTCTAAAAGAACGAATTGATAGTGTCTTTGAAAAATTCGAGAAACATGTGTTTTATTTATTCAAAGATTTACATGAACAAGGCAGAGTGATTAAGCTTATAAAAGACACCAGAGATTTCTTAACACATGGTGGCGATGTTAGAGAAGAAACATCTGTCAAAGATCCCACCAGTTACTTTTACCTAAGTTATTTACTCATCAGCATTATTACGTTAATGATCCTGAATGATTTAGGTTTTTCCGAAGATGCAATCAAAGATAAGATTTGGCACCTTCGAAGCTATTCTAATTTGGTTGATAAAGACTGGTCAGCTGTTCAATAACACTATGAAACGGAGGTCATCCATTAGTAAGTAAAGGGGTCAAATCTACGATTAACTGTTGCTGGCGATTCAGAAATATTTACTTCATGTTCAGGCTGCTAAGAATTCAATACCCGGATGGAAATG
>CAZUQS010000291.1:0-1720 GCA_964622615.1 uncultured Candidatus Izemoplasmatales bacterium
CATGTTTCAATGCTTCAACACCTTGCTCTTCTTGATCCGTTGGTATTTTATCTCTTATTTTTCGTTTGCTAACTAATCCACTAATCCCTTCTGCTTGATACTTTTGTATCCACTGCCTTTGGGTTTTTGTTGCGACATTATACGTTCTCATTATCTCTTTCTTACTTATAAATTCATTTAAAACCATCTTCACTATTTTTAGCTTAAACTCCACACTGTATTGATTCATTGTCTTTTTATCTCCTTTTTATTATTATACTATCTTTTCTTCTTCAGGGTGGTACCTATGTGTCCCACTTTTTCATAGCAGTGCACGAAAAACAAGGTATGAAAATATAAGTAAAATGTCGTGTTTATAGATATTTAACCTTACGATCGTTGAAAAACGGTCTTTTTTATTGCAGTTTCCTTATAGTTCAAATCCAGTATAGTCTTTCTCTTTTTTAATGATATTCAAATGAAAATAGAGCATAGTTCGCATATGCTCTATGAATCGTTGCATTTGTATATAATTATTTGAGAATATATTAATTTGTGTTGACTGAAATTTTTAGTAAGTATTCCTTTCAAATTCAATTATCTGTTACGTTTCTATTTCATAAAATTGAATTTGTTTTTCCATTAGTGAATATTAATTGAGTCTAACCCAGTGATTTCTTGATTGCAATACATACGTACTACTTTCAGTACATTCTCTGATAACTCTAAGCGAATCACATCTTTATGTGCTACTAACTTATTAAAAGAAATATCCCTTATATCAAGTTTTCCAAAGAAAATCCAATTAGTAACTCTATTAATAACTCTTATTTCTTTAATTTCATCCCAGTAGATTGTTCTTTTATGGAATATCCTGAATAATGATTTTCTAATATAATTTTCATTAATCTCAACAATTGAGAATCCACGATGAATTAAGAAAATCCAGTTTAAAGTTGGTAACACTCCAAGCATGAAAAACATTATCAGTTTTGAAAATATTGTTACAGTTTCCAAAGATTTTGGTACTATAAAATATACAAAAAATATACAAGAATACGCACCTAATAATAAAAAAGTGAGTCCAAATCCCAAAAATGCTGATTCCATAAATTTTGTTTTTATTTTTTTGTTTTTCACAAAGATTACCTCTTCCTTAAGCTTTTCCATCGCATCCTGCAATAGCATCGATAACAATTGCATCTTCTTTTGGGAAAAGCAAATTAGCTAGATTGCTTGCAAGTGTTAATCCTGCACCAACTGTAAATGCCATAAACACAGTTTCTGCCGATAAACCTAATGAAGCTACTGCTCTTTCAGTAAACTTCAAGGCTGTGTCCACAATTTTTTCACTGGCTCCCACAGAGTTACTATAAACAAAACTCATCAGACCAAATGTTGCAACTGAAAATACTGCAGTTATTCCGCCTACCGCTAGTGCGTGATTAAGGTTATACCCATCCCAACCATCGGACATTCCTTGATTAATAGAATCTCCTGCAAAGCCTCCTAGAAAACCAGCTGCGGCAGCAACAACAATACCCCCTGGTCCTGCGGCTAAAGCCAATCCTATACCAACTGTAATTATAGCTCCCGAGACAGCTCCGCTAACTAAACCAGCAACTACATCTTCTCCAGCTATAGCAGCTGAAATTGCACCAGCAATTCCTCCAATTAGCATACCAATACCAATTGATGCGAGTAAACTAAAAAAGAATTCACCATTTGGATCAATATTCAT
>CAZUQS010000292.1:0-1688 GCA_964622615.1 uncultured Candidatus Izemoplasmatales bacterium
TGTTCCTGATTATGATAATTGCTTGATGAATATTACAACTTCAATACTAAAACACTATAAAGTTGATACACCTTTTAATAGTTTAGAGATACTAAATAAGGAATTAGATAAGAACTATAGAAATGTAGTGCTATTTCTTGTGGATGCTATGGGATCAGAAATTTTAAAAAAGCACCCTGAACAATCAAAATTTCTAATCGAAAATCAGATACAAACACTAACTACTGTGTTTCCATCTACAACGGTATCCGCTACAACAAGTGTACTAACCGGATTGCCACCTATTAGTACAGGATGGATTGGTTGGTTACAATATGTAAAAGAAGAAGCCCGATCAGTAATTTTCTTTTTTAATAAGGATTTTTATGATGCCGATCATGAATTTGATTACAATGTTAGCGAGAAATTTGTACCAGTAACAAAAATATATGATCTGATTGAACAAAAAAATTCTGGTATAAAAGCAATAGAAGTGTTTCCAGAATTTAGAGTTCCCGAACATAAAGAATTCAAAGATCTGTGCAATACTGTAATTAAAGAGACAAAATCAAAAGGAAATCATTTTATTTATGCATATTGGGATAAATTGGATACTTATTTACACGCGACTGGCACGACATCTAAAAAGGTTCAAAATCATATTCAGGAAATCAATAATGATTTTAAGTATTTGGTAGAAAAATTAGATGATGATACATTGGTTATTGTGACTGCAGATCATGGACAAATCGATATTGAAGAAATTGAGTTATGGAAATATAAAAGTATTATTGATACATTCGCTCATAATCCTTCCGTTGAAGCTAGGGCTACGGCTTTCTTCATAAAAGAAGGAATGGAAGAACAGTTTGTTGAAGAATTTAATAAAAGTTTTAGAGATTCTTTTATTTTGTACAAATCAGAAGCTTTCTTAAAAAGTAAGTATTTAGGTAATTCGGATGAGCATATAAAAATGAGAGAATTTTTAGGAGATTATTTTTCAATAGCAATTGATAAATATTCCTTTAAGTTAATAAACTCAAAAAAAGGTTTTTTAGCTCAACATGCTGGATTAACAAAGGATGAAATGTTAATTCCACTTATCGTGTTTTCTCCAAAAAAATAAAGCCACCGAAATGTGGCTTTTTATTTTAACGAATTTATCATATGCTCCGCAGTTGAGCTGTTAGTTGCTAGTGGGATTTTATATACATCACTTAATCGTAGGAGCGCACTTACATCAGGCTCGTGTGGCTGAGCTGTTAGGGGGTCTCTGAAGAAGAAAATTAGATCAATTTTCCCATTAGCTACTCTTGCTCCTATTTCTTGGTCTCCACCTAATGGGCCGGATTTAAAACATCTTATATTTAATCCTGTAGCCTCAATTAGTTTATGTCCAGTTGTTCCGGTTGCAACTAATTCATGTTTCATAAGAATGTCTTTATATTTTGTTGCAAACTCAATCATTTCAGCTTTCATTTTATCATGAGCAATTAATGCAATTTTCATAATTATCTATCTCCTTGTATATGGATTTCTTTAATATTATAACATGAAATAATTTTAGAATAGATAATTTCGAGAAAACGAACAAAATTATTCTTGCTTTTTAAAAATTGATTTGATATAATGTAGTAGCGTTAAAATGATACCCTATGGAGGGGTAGCGAAGAGGCTAAACGCGGCAGACTGTAAATCTGCTCCCATCG
>CAZUQS010000293.1:0-1684 GCA_964622615.1 uncultured Candidatus Izemoplasmatales bacterium
TGATTCGGATTCGAGGAACCAAAAAGAATCTCAGAAACTTTTATGATTATTTAGCGAATAAAAAAGTATATATTACTTGCTATGTTCCAATTTTCTCGAAAGCGGGAACGAAAATGATTTTAAAAGCAGCTGCTTTGTTTTTTGTTGACGATAAGTTATTTTTTGAAGCAATTAAAATAGGTCGTTCAAAGAGAATGCCTACCGAAAGTATTACTCTAAAAATAGGAAAAGATTTCATTATACAGGATTATGTAGAAGACAGTCGTCAAGAAATAGTGACCTACAATGCGATTTTGATGGATACGGAGTATCAATTTTCCGTTATTAATGATAAAGAATTAATCAAAATGTTAGAAACAAGTAAAGGAGATACAAAATGAACACACCACATATAAACGCACCAGAGGGTAGTATTGCTAAAACCGTATTAATGCCAGGGGACCCATTAAGAGCGAAATACATTGCGGATACATTTTTAGAAGATGTTTTGCAATTTAATGAAGTTCGTAACATGTTTGGTTTTACGGGCACCTATAAAGGAAGAAGAATTTCTGTAATGGGAAGTGGAATGGGAATGGCATCTATCGGTATTTATTCCTACGAATTATATAAGTTCTTTGGAGTAGAAAAGATTATTAGAATTGGATCTTGTGGAGCATATTCACCAGATTTGAAATTGTTTGATACCATATTAGTTGAAGAAGCATATTCGGAATCATCGTATGCAATGGTACAAAGTGGAAATCCAAATGCAGTACTGCCATCATCGAAAGAACTCGATCTGGAATTAACAGATGCTGCTGAAAAATTAGGTATTCATATGCATGCAGGTAGAATTCATTCTTCCGATGTGTTCTATCGTGAAAACCCTGATTTTAAAGCGTTATATGAAGAACATAAATGTATCGGAGTAGAAATGGAATCGTTTGCTTTATTCAACAATGCAAAAATATTAAACAAACAAGCAGCGTGTTTATTAACCGTTTCAGATTCCTTGGTAACACATCAAGTAACTACTGCTGATGAAAGACAATCTGCATTTACAAATATGATGAAAATAGCACTAGAATTAGCTGAATAAAAAGGGAGATTATCCCTTTTTTTATGTGAGGTAATATGGAAAAAATTACAAAAAAAACATTACGAGGAATTGATGTGCACTATATAAATTCTGATAAATTCAAAACTGTAACTTGGTCGATGGTGTTTACACATCCTGAGGGTCCAAAGAATATTAACGAATACTATTTTCTAAGCAATGCTTTGGTGGATAACATGAAATCCTATCCAAGCAACGTCTTAAAGTATCGTTATCAAGCCTCATTATATGGCCTTGATGCTTTTGGGAGTGCAGCAAATATCGGGAACAATATCGTGAATCACTTTGTAATCAGTTATCCAAATGAAAAATATATTGAAGAAGAAACACAATTGTCAAAAAATGCGTTTATTTTTTTGAATGAAATGATTACAAATCCAATCATGCGAAATGGAACGTTTACAAAAAAAGTGCTCAATGAAAACATAACAGAAGCGTCATCAGGATGTGATTTAAGATAAATCTCAAGATAATAAATTACTTTTGAAAAAGAACCCATCTTACAAGCCATCTGAAACAAGCCCAAAAGTGCTTTTAAATTATTACTATCAAGCTCAAGAGATTTTAAATAAAAATCGAATGCAG
>CAZUQS010000294.1:0-1673 GCA_964622615.1 uncultured Candidatus Izemoplasmatales bacterium
TTCCAAAAGATGGAATTAAACAGCAATGAAGACGATGAGTTTATTACAATCCAAGGTGAAAATTCATATGAAAAATCTTCTCCAATTTTAGGGCCAGTTGCAAATTGGAGCTCTTATAAAGTGGATCCATATGAAAAATTTATCATGAGATACAATATCATCGGAAGCACCATTTGGAAAATAGCTGGAGATTGGATTTCTTGGAAAGTAAATGTCCCAGAATCTGGTTTATATAAAATCACTTTTAAAATCAATCAAAGTTATAAACAAGGAATGGTAAGCAACCGAATCTTAAGGGTTAATGGAGATGTACCGTTTACAGAAGCTAGAACGATTCAATTTCGATATGATAATGACTGGCAAAATGTAACCTTAGGTGACGAAGACAATGACTACTGGTTTTATTTAGAAGCGGGAGATAACACAATAAGTCTTCAAAATACAATTGGGATATACAATCAAATTGTATGGAATACAGAATATGCTATTCAACTTATGAATGAGATGTACCGAGATATTGTAATGATTGCAGGTACAAATCCAGATCAGTATCAAGACTATATGTTAAATCAAAGAATTCCAGACTTGTTAGAGAGACTTGAAGAAGCCATCGCTAAACTGGAACAAGCTAAAGCGGATATTATTACTATATCCAATGGTCGAAGTTCGATGATCTCTTCGTTTGAAAAAACACTTTATCAATTAAACAAATTCATGGAATCTGAAAAGAATATTCAAGTAGGATTAGATGAAATGGATGACAATATATCTGCTTTAGGTAGTTGGGTTATGACTGCTTCAGAACAACCCCTGAGCATTGATTGCATTTATGTTCATGGAGAAGATGCTTCGTTACCAAAAGCATCTACAAATATCTTTCAAAAATTATGGCATGAATTGGTTATGTTAATTGGTAGTTATGGAGCAAATACTTCACTTGAAAGTAATGTGGAAGTAGATGGGGCTGATATCGAAGTCTGGATTATGACCGGTAGAGATCAATCACAATTGCTTAGACAAATTATCGATGAACAATTTACCATTCAAAACAATATAAATGTGAAACTAAAACTCGTTTCATCGACTGCGCTATTACCAGCAACACTTTCTGGGAATGGCCCGGATGTTGCTTTAGGTGTTGTACAGAATATTCCAGTAAATTGGGGAATTCGGAATGCTGTTGTAGATTTAGCAACATTTTCAGATTTTGAAGATGTTTCCAATCGATTTCATTCGAGTGCAGTAATACCATTTAAATTTATGGGTAGTGTATATGCATTGCCAGACATTCAAGATTTTCTTGTCACGTTTGTACGAGATGATATCGTTGAAGACCTTAACATTGAAGTTCCTAAAACATGGGATGAAGTGGTTGGACTTTTACCAGGATTACAACGGCAGTATCTTGATTACTATATTTTGAACTCAAAAGGGGCTTTGAGCTCTGTTATGTATTCCATGATTGTTCAAAATGGAGGATCGTTGTATAACGAAAATGGTAGTCAAACATTATTACTTGAGAAAAATGCTACCGACGCATTTATTGATTTCACCAGGTATTTTAGTGATTTTGGTTTCGCTGTTTCTGCGAATTTTGCGAACCGTTTCCGAAGTGGAGAAATGCCACTTGGAATTACCAATTTTACTCTTTATAATACGTTGTCTGTATTTGC
>CAZUQS010000295.1:0-1658 GCA_964622615.1 uncultured Candidatus Izemoplasmatales bacterium
TGGTGAAACCGGTGATAAAATTAGTTTAATTACCTATTTCGCTAACACCTTGAATATTCATAGAACAAAGACAAGGACAGCGGACGATTTATACCGGGCGAAGAAGTATACATTATTAAGCCCACCGTTTACTCCAGATGAAGATGTACCTAAATGGGTATATCACGAATTTACAATACGTGATAACCAAAAATATGATATCGTCTTCTCGGGGCTTGGATTTGTTACACTAAGAGCACCGTTCTGTGTTCGTGCATATGCACCATTCGTAGTAGGAGTATACACAAGGTTAGCAATTATATGATCGATGAATCGTTGATTCGAGAAATAGAAGATTATTTATCGGAAAAATTTGTATATCATCCGAAACGATTACTACATATATATAACGTAAAAAAGGTCGCTATTACATTAGGCAAGATTTACCAAGCAGATATTCCTAGTGTTATTGTGGCTTGTTATTTACACGATGTAACAAAGATTGATTCTTTAGAAGAAAACATTCGTTTAGCAGGTAATCTTATAGATGACAGCATACCAAGAGGATGTATTCATGCATATGCTGCATACAATCTTGCGAAAACAGACTTCTCAATCAAAAATCATGATATCTTAAATGCTATTATGTATCATTGTTCTGGTAGAAAAGAAATGTCTTTGTTAGAAAAGATAATTTATGTGAGTGATTTTATCGAAGAAGACCGCGAATTTGCTAGTGATGAATTAAGAACAATTGCTAAAACAAATTTAGATTTAGCACTGTACCAAATCATGGTACAAACAAAAACTTATATATTAAAAAATAACCAAGAGTTTTCTTCTGTCACAGAAGAAGCTATTCGATATTATAAAAATAAATTGGAGGAATTGAATGACTGAACTTTTACAAACAGTTTATGAAGCGTTAGATGGTTTAAAATTACAAGATATAATTGTCTATGATTTTCGTAACCATTCACCGTATTATGATTTTCAAATAATCGCAACCGCTACGAATGAAAGACAAGCAAACTCTGCGATTAATCATATTAAACAAGCACTTCCCAATGATGTGAAGTTTCATGTTGAGGGACACAAAAACAATCGTTGGATTTTAATTGATTTAAAATCCATAATAATACATGTTATGCATAAAGAAGATAGAGAATATTATCAAATTGAAAAAATATTTTTTGAACGAGAAAAAATTGCATTTGGAGAACAAAATGGATTATGACGGTTTAGCGTCGTTTTATGATTCTTTTATTGATCCTGATGTGTATGATGAGTATATAAAATTAATTAACCAGTACACTACAATAGGTACTGTTCTTGATATAGGATGTGGAACTGGTACATTATCCATAGAACTTGCGAAAGCAGGGTATGAAGTAGTTGCTACAGATTTATCCGAAGATATGTTAAATGTGGTTAGTTACCGTGCAGAAGAAGAAAACCTTACATTAGAGATTGCGATGTATGATTTGCTTGATCCAATTGATTTCTTATTTGATAACATCATTGCTTCAATGGATGTTATCAACCATTTAACCGATCTTGAAGATGTAGAATTTGGATTCACTAATATATATAACTCTCTAAAACCAAATGGGATTTTCATCTTTGACGTTTTAAGTGCAGAGTATATCGATGCTCTTGATGGATATACGGAAGATGAT
>CAZUQS010000296.1:0-1631 GCA_964622615.1 uncultured Candidatus Izemoplasmatales bacterium
AGGTGTATCTTAATGAAGAAACTATTCGCTAACATAAAAGCATTTTTTAGAAAAATAAAACATGCATTGACTCACAATGTAGTAACAAGAGCTTTGAAGAAGGTTTTTGGTAAAATAGGTGAGTTTTATGAACAAAAGGTTCGTGTAGTTCTAGGTAAGATTGGATATGCGTTAAGCCATAATTTTTTGGTTCGATCAACGCGTTCTCATATCATATTATTTAGTTTTATAAGAATAAAAGTAACAAACAAAAGAAGAGAAGCAGCTGCAGGGTTGACCTTTATCTTCATTTGGATAGTTGGATATTTGATTTTTTCGTTATATCCAGTGTTCTATAGTTTATACCTTAGTTTCTTTAAGGTGAGACTTGATGGAGCGAATATTCAGATGACGTTTGAAGCGTTTAATAACTTTAAAGCAGCGTTTATTAGTGATCCTTACTTTGTAGAAATATTAGTAGAATATATTATGAATACGATATTGAATGTTCCAGTAGTTATTGTATTTGCATTGATTATATCGATGCTAATCAATCAAGATGTGAAAGGTAAGGGTATATGGCGAACCATATTCTTCCTACCAGTTATTATCTCATCTGGACCTATTATTGGTGAGTTAATCAACCAAGGGGCAACGACATTGCCATCGATATCTAATTACAACATTGTTACGCTGATTTTGGATAATGTCGGCGAGTTTATCGCGGACCCAATCCAGAATTTATTGGAAACCATTCTATTGGTTTTATGGTTCTCAGGAATTCAGATTTTGATTCTATTGGCTGGACTTCAAAAAATTGATAAAGCAATTTATGAAGCTTCTATGATCGATGGAGCGAGTCCTTGGGAATCTTTCTGGAAGATTACACTTCCATCTATTATGCCGTTGATTACCGTTTCTGTAGTGTATACAGTGGTGTCAATGAGTGTATTTAGTTTGAATGAAGTAATCATCTATATTAAGAACGTAATGTTAGGTGAATCTACCATTGGAACCTTAACGACAGGTTATGGTTACAGTGCTGCATTATCTTGGATTTACTTTCTAGTTATGGTTGTTATAATTTTAGTATTTGTTGGACTTCTGAATGTAAAAAGGAGGTCAAGACGATGAAAATGTTTAAACGATTAAAAGCGTTCTTCAAAGAAATTGTTGAACTCATTAAACTTAAGAATTATAAACAAGTAGGACAAAAATTTAGACGTTTGTTTGTCGGTATGAAATTTTCTGATGGACTCTTATATAAACTGTTGATATATACATTGTTGATCAGTTTGGGTTATATTTATCTATATCCAGTTTTATATATGGTGACCAATAGTTTCATGACGATGGAAGACATAATTAATGTAGCTGTTAAGTGGATTCCATCATCGCTTAACTGGGAAAACTACAAGATTGTTTGGGATGATATTGGGTATCTAAATGCATTGAAAGATGCGGCAATTTTATCCATTATACCCGCTGTTAGTGCAACTGTATCCAGCGCTATTATTGGTTATGGGTTTGCAAGATTTAATTTTCCATTGAAAAAATTACTATTTATTTTAATGATTGTAACTTTCATTATTCCTCCACAAATTACGATGTTACCAACATTTAGAATGTACAGGGAATATGAATTATTAGGA
>CAZUQS010000297.1:0-1624 GCA_964622615.1 uncultured Candidatus Izemoplasmatales bacterium
GGACATCTACATCACCAGACTGAGATTCTTGAGAATTTGCTTCTCCTGGGGTTGGGAGAAAAGCAACCCAAGTTCCATTAATTTTTTGAAGTGATTCATTATTATCATATGCTCCCTGTTCTTTCAAATACTCTACCCAATTGATACTGAGAAGTTCTGCATCTTCTTCATCAACAGCGAGAACACCAACAGTATTATTAAATGAACCAAAATTGGAATTAAGTACTGTACCAGAAAAATTTGGATAATCTGTTAAAAAAGTACTGCTATCTTTCACAATATCAATATCGGCAATAATTAAATATTCTTGAGACTTTATCGTGAAGTCCCCTTGGATTATAAAAGAAAGAGGATGCCCACTACCGTCTTTATCATCAAACAATTTCCAACCGTCTAAATTAATATCCCCGCCTGAATTATAAATTTCAATCCATTCTCGCCCATCATCAGCCTTAGAATCATTAACATCTTTACCTGGATTATACATAATCTCAGTTATTTCAATCTGAGCAGATACAATATTAGTAAATAGAAAAAACACACTAAGAAAACAGAGGGCGACTGCCGTAGGCAGTCGTCCTCTGTTTTTATTTTTATTCATTTTCTGGTTTTTTAACATACAGCATCTTTTCTAAAACATCCTTCGGTATTTCTTTACTCCTATCAGGTTCACCTTGTTTTTTGCTGTGTGTTTGTTGTATTGGTTGTTGCACTCCCGGTTTAGAGGACGATTTATTAAATGATTTTCTCATTTCACTTCTTTCACCACTTTGCACATTTTGAATTGCACTAGATAAAGCATCTCTTAGCTGATTCCTATTACCAAGATTGGGGCTTGGTTTTCTTCCTAAAGTAACATTATTTATTTTTTTATAATCCTTTCTATTCTGTAAATCACCCAAGCTTACACGAGTCTCTTTTGGTTTAATTCTTTGAAACGACTGTTGAACAGTTTTATCACCTTTAGTAAATTGCTTAGTTGGCTGTTGAATTGGCTGATTTTGCTTTTTAACTGGCTCATGCCAATCAGTTATTTCTTTTTCAACCCCACTTTTCGGGCTAGCAAATTGTTCCCTAGATGATTCAATTATTTCCTGTTTGAAAGAAATAACCGGCTTAGCAATAGGGGGAAGTGTTCTAGCAGAAAAAGGAACTGAACCAATACCATCAATCATTAATTTCAAATAAATTTGTGCAAAACCAAGATTAACGATATCATCGGCGGTAAAATTAGGTGCAAATTCTTTTTCAAAAATCTCGGCATCATAGGAACCTAAGCGAAAGATAATCATCGTACCAACATTACCAAACACTGCTGCTCGTACTTCCTCCTCCATTTGTTCTATATATTGATGGGCTATTGTAAGATTTAACTTATATTTTCTCGCTTCCGAGAGAATATTCTCAAAAGACTTATTGGCAAAAGATTGAAATTCATCTACGAAGAAATAAAAATTAGGTAACTTAGCCAATTCTTCCTGAGAAACATCAGCACGAGACATAGCGGCTAAATAAATCTTGGTAATCAGCATACTCCCCAGCAAATTAGCACCATCTTCTCCCACCTGCCCCTTAGATAAGTTAATAATCAAAATCTTTTTCTCATCCATTATCTTTCTGATAT
>CAZUQS010000298.1:0-1612 GCA_964622615.1 uncultured Candidatus Izemoplasmatales bacterium
ATTAGAGTAAACGGAATAAAGGCAATTAATTTAAAAGAGAACGATTTCTTGCACTCTGTGAAATTAACAGATGGAACAAGAGACATTATTATTGGGGCATCAAACGGAAAAGCAATTCGCTTCCAAGAAACAGATGTTCGCTCTATGGGCAGAACCGCATCTGGCGTAAAAGGGATTAATTTGTCAAATAGCGATGTAGTTATTGGAGTAACTTCTGTAACCGAAGAAAGACAACAAATATTAGCAATCACTAAATTAGGTTATGGAAAAAGAACCGACGTAGACGAGTATAGATGCCAAAACCGTGGTGGTAAAGGTGTGAAAACCATAAATATTACGGAAAAGAATGGAAATTTAGCGAAACTAATTAGTGTTATTGGTGATGAAGATTTGCTTGTAGTTTCTGATAAAGGTATTATCATCAGAACTCCAATTAATCAGATATCTCAAACTAAGAGAGCTACACAAGGTGTAAAAATAATTAATTTACTAGAAGATCATATTGTCTCAACGATTGCTTTAGTTGATGCTGAAATAGAAGATCAAGAAATTGAGCAAACTTCGATAGATGGTCTAGAAGTAGCAGAAATTATAAGCAAAGAAGAGAAGCCGGAAGAAAAAACAGAAGAAGAAACATTGGTAAATGATATTTTAAATGACAGTTTTTAAGAAACACTTAATGCGCTAATTAATAATTAGCGCTTTTTTTTCTAAAAATTCATAAAAAAGTAATATAAATCATATGAATATGATAAAATATAAAACACTATACAAGGAGATTGAATATGAAAAAAACCTCTTACCTGATTAGTACCATAGTGTTAATTGCATCAATTGTAACAAGTTTATTTGTATTTATTTCTTATAGCAGAATTATCAAAGATAGTACTAGAAACATTGCAGAGTTAGCTACAATGAGTGTTTACTCTGAAATTCATAATGAATTGACGAAGCCCATGTATGTTAGTTTTACAATGGCGAATGATAGCTTTTTAAAGTCATGGCTCGATAACGAAGAAACCAACGACCCGAATGATTTGGTAGAATATCTAACTCAAATTAAGGAAAATTATAATTATAACTCAACATTTTTAGTATCTTCTTTAACAGATAATTATTATCACTATGACGGAATATTGAAGCAAGTTTCAGAAGATGATGAACACGATATATGGTATTATTCATTCCTCGGAAGCGAACAACCATACGAATTAGACGTTGATGTTGACGAGGCAACAGGAGTGCTCACAATTTTTGTAAATGTGAAGGTATATGACGAATTTGATAATGTTTTGGCTGTTGTTGGTGTCGGCTTAGAAATGCAATACGTACAAGAAATTATGATTGAATATGAAGAAAATTATAAACTTGATATATATTTAGTGGATTCTACAGGCCTTGTTCAAAGTCATTCGAATACCGCAAATATTGAAACATTGAATGTATTCACGCAATTAGATTATGAAATTGAATTTGAAATATTGAGTAATCAAGATGAATTAATTACAATATCTAAATATTCAGGCGACAATTATATAATTTCAAAATACATTGATGAGATTGATTGGTACATTGTTGTAATTAAAGAAACGAATATATTTTATAAGTTTTT
>CAZUQS010000299.1:0-1611 GCA_964622615.1 uncultured Candidatus Izemoplasmatales bacterium
TTTCTCATATATACCTCTAATGTTATTTACAAAAGAAATAATATGATCAAAAATGGTGATTTTAACAACTGAAATATGCTGAAATACAATTATTCAACAAAGCCCTTTGAAACAGTAAATACCATTGTAGTGAACTCATAAATACAGTTTTATTTAAAAATGTTTTATCATGATTTTATGAGATTTTGAGCATAAAGTTTGAGAAAAACACATCCCAAATCCATACTCTTTAAAACCAATACGAACCAGATAATTCTTTCCATAAGTCATTAAATACTTTTTCATATTCTTTGCAAATCTTTTCATCGTAGAATATAACCACATTCTCGAAATTAGTATTATTAGCTTTCCATGTCCAATTATACGATCCAGTCCATACAAAATCATCAATTATGGCAAACTTATGGTGCATCAATGGCACATCAGAATTTTGAGAAATATTATTTTTATTAACAACACGAACCTCAATTTCACACTCCTTTAGCCGCTTTTTATTGTATAACAACATAGGATTATTACAAACATATGAGTATACGTCAACGATTATGCGTACATCTATCCCATTGCCTTTTGCATTCACCAATTCCCCAAGAATATCTTGACTAGTAAAGAGGTACACGGCTACATAAATTCTTTTCTTTGCTTTCTTTATTTTATTAATGAGTTCCTGTTCTATATTATCATTAGAATGAGTGAAAAAAACTTTAGTACCTTTGTCCGATGGTATTATAGGGACAACGCTGGACAAACTTTCTGTGACCCCTAAAGATGCGCAAGGGGTTGATGATTTTTGAATGTTGCGAACACGCTGTTGTTCATCTTTATCTGCGAGTTGATCAATTTCATCTTGCGGAAGTATCTTAAGTAAATCAAAAAATGTCTCTTTTGCATCGTTGTCTAAATCTCCGAAGGTAATTTCTTCGTATATTTGTTCATTTTTACTATCATTATATCCTATATAAGATAATTTATTTTTTTCAACATTGAACTCATCTTCAGCTAATTTCAAAAAATAAAAACCTCCTGGTTCCCAATAAGTAAACCTACCATCTCTTATGCAAAAACCTGTTTCAGCTTTACGGTATTTAAAAAAAATTGAATGCTTCACTGGCAATTTTTCTAGGAACTCTAGGAATTGGCTAGTGGTTGATATTTCTTGAAAATTGCGAACACGCTGTTGTTCATCTTTATCTGCGAGTCGTTCAAGTTTATCTGGCGGAAGTATCTTAAGTGCTTCAAAAAAATCCACTTTTTCATCGTTGTCCAAATCTCCGATGAAAATTTCTTTGTTTATTGGTTCATCTTTGTCATCATGACATTCTATACAAGAAAATCTATATTTTTCAACCTTGAAATTATCATCAGCTAATTTCAAGGAATAAACAATTCCCAGCTTCCGACAAGTAAATTTACCATCACTTATGCCAAAAACTGTTTCGTATTTAGGGGATGAAAGAAAAAGTTTACGATCCATCTTCATAGAACTTGCTTGGAAAGAAACGCTAAGCAATAAGAAGATCATTAATAAACACTTAATTGATATAAAAATATGATCACTATAGTCAATCCGAATGAAAGTATCGATTTTCTACTTAAAGCTATTGACATTTC
>CAZUQS010000300.1:0-1603 GCA_964622615.1 uncultured Candidatus Izemoplasmatales bacterium
GCACGGACTCAGAATCTTTGTGCTATAAGGTTGGTGCTTTTAACTCTGATAACGAAACCATTAGTTGGGGGCAAGATGTTAAGGATTTTACGCAGGGGTCTACGCCTAATCTTGCAATAAAAACATATGATGGTCAAGATGTTGCAGTCTTGGTTTACCATTCAGCTACTTGGATTAGCGACAAGAACCTTTACTATAAAGTCGGTGTTGTAGACACAATAAATAAGACTATAGATTGGGGGGAAGCTGCTTCCTATGTTACAGGAAGTTTTCCTGCAGTTGCAATGTCAACATTACCGGATTTAGGTTTCTATGTATCGGAGATTCATAGTCTTCCAGAAGAACAATATAATGCGTTTTATTATATGACCGGCGTAATTGATCTAAACAGCAAAACGATTAGCTGGATGTGTGGCGAGCAACAATTAGATGCTACTTTTAATGGAAAACATGCTAGTATTGCTTTCAGTAAAAATAAGAGCAGAAATACAGACGAATTCTCTGTGGGATACGAGAACGGTGATAAAGTTAGATATGGTTGCTATGATCTTAATGCGTCAAGTTTCCTTAGCATGGGACGGATTACAGCCTATCCAAGTGCGTACCTCATAGAGTTTGAAAGTGATGGCAAAGGCAATAACCCATCAACGACAAACTTTGTCGCTAACGATATGGGTTATGAATATATGTTTTATAATTCAAATTCAAAAATATCTCTTATGGAAATAATAGAAACAGATCTAGCTAGTGGTGGTGTTTTGCGTGAAAGCTTTATACTGCCGGTAGACTCTGAAGGTAGTGTTGTGCATAGTGCAGTTACTCATGGCACAAGTATATTGATGATTTATGGGTATGGCGGTGATGAAGTTTATTATGATATTAATGTTCTTAATAATGTAGATAAGACAACAAATCGATCAAACAATATATAATTTCCCAACAGTGTTTTAATAATTAACGGGGAGCATTAAATTTTTGATGCTTCCCTTTTTATTATATTCTATTCCTTAATTCAAAACCATTCTGCTTAATAACTCCCAATATAGTTTCAACTTCAAGCGTTCTTCCTTTTAATTTATTATTTGTTTATTAATTCTGCCGTGCGGTACATAGTGTTCGCAACGCGAATATAATAATGGGTGCATCTAAACAAAGGGGGGTAAATCGTCATAGAATCTAACAATAAATCTCTTATATTAGCCTCAAAACAACCAAATTAATATCGATTTTTCATCTCCCGTTTTTAAGCAACTGAGACCTCTAATAATTCAGACAAAGAAAATTTCATGGAATTCTTAAGCATTTCTTCTGAAAAATCATATTCACCCTGAAAATTAATATGCTGCCAAGTAACAACTGAACTATTTTTAACTGTCCTTATAAAATCTTTTTTATACTTATTATCAGTAATCTTTGAAAGCATTTTGGTCAAATACAAATAATTCCAACATATAACGGCATTTTCTATTAAAATTCTACAGTTGACAGCAAGGATTTGATCTGCAGAATCAGAATATTTAAATTCCTGATTCTCACCGAAAAATACAGCCTTTCCAAATTTATTTGAATTTTCTACCTTATTGAGCTGCTTTTCAATCATCTG
>CAZUQS010000301.1:0-1596 GCA_964622615.1 uncultured Candidatus Izemoplasmatales bacterium
AAATGCTATAAGTGTCAATTAAATATGCAAAATTTACTAAAAAAACAATAAAAGCAATTATAATTGACACATTATGTCATTTAGTGTATAATTTGCATATAACATATGGAGGACCGATATGATTTTTTATGAGATTAAATTAGATGATTTATTTCAATTTAAAGACTTTAGTGTTGATTTCACGTATTCCCGAGAGAGTAAATATTCACCTATTTCGCAAGCCCATAAGAAATTCCCAAAATTAAAATACAAAAAAATTGGTGTATTATTAGGTGCAAATGCCAGCGGTAAAACCACATTAGGTAAAGCATTGTGTTTAATACAAAATTTTTTAAATGGGAAAGACATTACAAAAATTGCTTTTGCAAACATGAAGGGATTTTTAGAAAAAGAGATTAATAAAAATATTTTGTTTGACGTAACATTTTCCACACGATTTAACATGTATAACATAATTATTCGTATGAATTCCGAAGGAATCTGTTCAGAAACTTGGAGACAGATAGTATTAAAAGACGCTTCTTACCGGTCCTTAAAGAGAGAATTAGATAGTTCCAAACCGGTTTATAAGAAAAGTCAATTTGAAAATAAAAGTTACGTAAGCTATTTTTTATCAAGTGAAGAGTATATTACACATAGAGCTGAAATACAAACCAGTTTAGGATATATTTATTCATTCTCCGACTCAACAGACTATGCAATTGATGAGAAAATCGGATTGGATGTTACATACTTAAAAAAAATAATGACTAGTTTTGACAGTTCAATTAAAGATGTAATTGATAGCAAGGAAGTTCCAGGAAATAAAATCATTCATTTTAAGAATGGGCACAAAGAAATCATTTTGAAAAACGGAAAACTTAGTGATGAAAATACATCCGCGCTTTCAACTGGAACAAAAGAGGGAATCTTTCTAGCATATATTATTTATGCTTTACATCAGGGTGCTTTTCATACGTTGTATATAGATGAGAAGATGTCTCATTCCCATTCAGAGATTGAACAACAAATCATTCAAATCTTAATTACTTTAGTAAATCGAGTAGATGGACAGGTATTTGTAACGAGTCATAACTCGGATTTACTCAAACTAAACTTACCAAACTACAACTTCATCCTTTTTAAGAAAAATAGAGATGGCTCAATAAGCAAGGTGATCGAGCCTGAAAAGGTAGTAAAACATCAAAATAGAACTCTAAAAAGAATCGTGGAAGAAGATATATTCAGTACGGCACCAATTCTTGATAGCTTGATTGATCTTCATGACAGTTTTGTTGATTAGGTGCTTCTATGACTAAATATTTGACATTATTTGAGGGTGAGTGTGAGACAAGTATAATTGAGTGGTTAAAACTCAAGGGATATCGATTTGGACGAACAATCAAAAAAGTATTATCTGACGTTAAAAAAATAGAACGTTCCTTAAATATGATTGACAATAAAACAGTAGTTACTGTAGTATTAGATACCGATACACTTTTTGGTAACCTATCCAAAATTGAGAGAATGAAAAGCAATATATTATATTTGCTTAGAAATGCGAAAAGAGTCAGGATTATCACTCAGAATAAAAATTTAGAGGATGAGTTACAAAAA
>CAZUQS010000302.1:0-1558 GCA_964622615.1 uncultured Candidatus Izemoplasmatales bacterium
TACATATTATTTTTTACCGAGTGTAACCCCACAGTCAGTTATCTCTACTATGAAAGATAACTTTTATAAAAGGATTGAAGAGATATCAGAAAAAATAGATGGTTTTGACAAGGATATTAGGGAAATAGTAATTATGGCTTCAATTTTGGAGAAGGAGGCAAGGACATTAAAATCAAAACGGATGATAGCGGGGATTCTGTGGAGCAGAATTGAAATTGATATGCCACTTCAAGTTGATGCGGTCTTCCCTTATATTATAGGGAAAAATACATTTCAGTTGAGTTTAGAAGATTTGAAAGTAGATTCTCCTTATAATACATACACTAATAAAGGCCTCCCAATAGGGCCAATTGCAAATCCAAGTCTTTGGTCTCTTTTAGCTACAGTTACTCCAATTGATTCGGATTATTTGTTTTACTTATCTGATATGAGTGGAAATATGCATTATGCTGTTGATTTTGAACAACATAAAAGTAACAAACGATTATATTTGTATTAAATAAAATGTTTCTTGCAAAGTTTTTATTTTTTATTTTACTTGTAGTTTAGTTTTCTTCTCCTTGTCTATTTTGGGTAAAGTTAATATCAAGAGACCGTGTTTTTCGGTGGCTTCGGCTTCCTCTATGTCAATCTCTGCTGGTAGCATAATTGTTCTTGAAAATGATCCCCAATATAACTCTTGGTGATGGTAATTATCTCTAACAGTCTCTTGTTCCTCTTGCCGAGTTCCTTTTATAGTAATTATATCTCTTGTGATAGAAACATCTAAATCTTCTGGCCTAACTCCTGCAACCATTGTTTTAACTATTATCTCGTCTTTGTCATTATAGACATCAACAGGTAACTCCCCGTCTTTTTCTTCTTCCTTCCAAGAAGTGTCTTCAGGTGATTGTTGGTTATTATCGTTTTTCACTTCTAAATTAGTAAAATCATCTACATTATTGTTTATGTTTACAGATCCAGTTAGTTTGTCAAAAAAAGATTTCATATATTTTTAATTATTGGACTTAATTATTAATTTTTTTTCTCTTAATTCGTTTTACTATCTCAAATGAGAATATTAGTAAAATGATAGTTACCCAAATTATTATAAACATAATAAACATTTCACCACCCTTTGTCTTAATTATAAAAAAATTAAAAAAAGTATGCAACACAATGGAGAGGGTAATTCCTGTTAGGAGGTATCTCTTCTTTAAAGCTTTTCGCTTATAAAAAGATAGGGCAATAAATAAACCGATTACACCGGATGAAATTGTGTGGAGTAATGTGGCTCCAATAAATCTCATATTTCCAACTAAAATTGCTTGGGTAATATCACCTCCCGTTGATTTTATTGAATGGATTAGGAAAAGTGTATTTTCTAATGCAGCAAAACCAAGAGCAATTGTTATCATATAAATAATAGCATCAATTGGTTCATTCATGTATTTTTTCCGTAGAGAGCTAAAATAAGCAGCAAAATACTTAAATATTTCTTCTGCGGAGGATAATACGACAATTGTGATAAGGCCAACTTCTGGTAGGAATTTTGAAAGGAATTCCTCTACTGGGAGAA
>CAZUQS010000303.1:0-1555 GCA_964622615.1 uncultured Candidatus Izemoplasmatales bacterium
AAAATGATCAACTACCCCGATCTCTTGCTCTTCCATATCTAGCCTCCTTTTTCCTAATTATGCCATTATAAAAAACTTTTTTACTATTATTATGCTCTATTTCAACACACTGAAAACATAACGACTGATAAAATATCCAACAAAAATTAATCCAATTCCAAACAATAAACTTGCTGTAATATTTAAAGCAAAGAACCCATATTTGCCACTCTTAAACAAATTAAAGTTTTCAAAAGAAAAGGTAGAAAATGTTGTGAATGAACCAAGAATACCAATAAAAAATAATAATCGCATATTTTCTGAAACAATAACTACCTCAAACAAGCCCCAGAGAAAACCCATAACAAATGAACCAATTAAATTAACACTTAATGTCCCCCATGGAAATCCATCAGTTAAAAACTTATTGGTCAACCCAGAAATATAGTAACGTAATGCAGCACCAATTGCACCACCTACTCCTACATATAGAAACTTCATCATAACAATAATACTTTTTGCGCTATTATATAAATTACTTCTTTACTCTAAAACGATTAATCTTACTAATTTTATCCTGTAAAGTCCCCATAGAGTATATCGTACACCACGTTTAGTTATATCACCAATAATAATTGAAACAATAGTTGTTATTATACCTGTATAACTAGTACTGCAAGAAATCACATCATGATTCTCTGCATTTTTTTCATAAAATTAATCTTCTTCCTTAATCGTAATAGGAATTTTAGGTGTCCCAGCATAGAAAACTATAATTTCTGCTGGCACACTACCTTCATTCTTCCCATAATGCCATTTATCGACAACCTCAACGATTGCTTCTCCTGCCTTCAAATGTAATACCTCATTATCTTCGGTTGTCACGGTTAATTCCCCACTTATTAACACACCGGCATTTATCACTGGATGATAATGCAGTGGCAGCTGAACTCCTGGGGCAATTGTAATTTTTAAGATTGTTATTTCCGGATTTTCCGATTCATAATTTGGGAGCAGGTCTCCGTCCCAGCTTGATGTTGTTTTTACTAATTGGTCAACTTTAACAGCTCTTGTATCTTCGGCATTAACATTGAAAATTATCAATAAAATAAAACATAGACTGTAAAGTATTTTTTTCATTTTATTATACCAATTTACAAAAGCTCAATATCGTCTTTTCTAACCCACCCTTGTCTACCATCAATACGGAGTATCTTATACCAATTATTCTTACTCTTAGTTATAAAGATACTCTCACCTTCATTAAGGGTGAAAAAAGTAGTCGCTTCTTCAAAAGGTTCAAATTTAGAGTCTGAAGATTCAACGACAATAACTGCCTTTTCCTTAAAAACTGTATTTTGAAATTGCATAAAAAACAGGACAAGACTAACCAATAATAAACCCCCTGCTCCAAAAATACTATATCTAAAAATACTATTTGAACTATTTCTTAAAATAAAAACTATAATCATAGTTGCTAATAATAAATATAAAACTGTGCTAATTAGGGTTATGCTGTCCAAGCTCATCGCTTCACTTATCTTGGATAATACTCGCCTAAGCCAGGTCTGTTTAG
>CAZUQS010000304.1:0-1547 GCA_964622615.1 uncultured Candidatus Izemoplasmatales bacterium
TTCTTCTTATCAATGGCAAAATATCCATTATGAACACTCCCTATTCCAGTTTCAATGTCTACATCTTTAAATAATGTCCTATATTTTGGCTTTTTTATAATCTCCTTGTACTCTTTCTCAAAAACTAACGCGTACTTGCCTTTTCTAGGGTTACCTTCCTTATCATAGATCCTGTAATTAGCCACTCTATCTAGAAAGAATAAACTCAGAACCTTAAGGCCTTTCGATGTAAGGCGAAGCTCTTTATCTAAATGCTCTTCTATCGTCTTTCTAATTTGAAGGCGCTTAAATTCATCCTGATTTACTCCTCCGATATCCTGATTAAGCGTGATAATATCTGGCCTACTTGTAAAATCGATATATTCATTTTCCTTTTCGCAATAAATATCATTAACAATATAGCCTTCGTAAAGATCTCTTCCACCAGAAACTTCATATAAATTATCTCCTGGCTTAATTGTTTTTGTTCTTCTTCTGACACTGCCTTGATCTAAAACATCAATTTCAATTTTTGCCTGAAAAGGATTATTTTTCACACTTAATAATTTCATATAAGCCTTGTTGTAACCATCTTTTACCTGAAGTGATGCCACCTCTATCTGTTTAACTAATTTTCGTTCGTATGCATCTATTGAATCAAGCTTATACATTAAATTATATTTTTCTCTATGAGTTGCTGAATATCTCAAACGACACAAAGGATTAAGCGAGGCTATAGCATCTTTTGCCTTATCTGTTGAATCAACGCTTTGTGGCTCATCAATAATAACAATGGGATTAGTCGCTCTAATAAACTCTATGGGCTTGGTTCCACTTAAACGGTCATGCGCTCTATGAATAATGTTTGCTTTTGATTCTTTCGCAGGATCAGTAAAACTTTTGCGGAAGGCGTCAATATTAATAACCATAACCTGTATGTAATCATTTGTAGCAAAACTACGAACCTGCTCAAGCTTATTTGAGTCATAGATAAAATAATCATACTGCACATTATCATAATGCGCTTTAAGGTGTTCTTTGGTAATTTGCAGAGATTTATAAACACCCTCTTTGATAGCAATAGATGGAACAACTATCACAAACTTTGTAAACCCATATTTTTTATTAAGTTCGAATATTGTTCTTAGATAAACATATGTCTTGCCTGTTCCTGTTTCCATTTCAACTGTAAAGTCCAATGAGCTAAGCTTTACAGAAGACTTTAAACCATTACGTAGTTGTACCATTTTTATATTTTGAAGAATTTCCTCATCTAAAAGCTTAAGTTTGTTGCCTATTCCAAGATCGGTCTCAAATAAATCCTGCTCAGGCAATAATGAAACAGTAAAGTTGGTCCTACATATTTCCTGCCCTTCAAATATATCAACGATACTGTCTATAGCTTCTTTTTGAAAGTCTAAATTTGGATCAAATTTTAACTTCATTATAAATCCTTCAATTAATGCGGTATTCACTTAACTCTTTTTTGAAAATAATCCATTTTCTTTGCAACTCTTTTTCTTTCAATAACTCAACAAAATATCCGTTTGAAGAAAATATAGCGTCTT
>CAZUQS010000305.1:0-1542 GCA_964622615.1 uncultured Candidatus Izemoplasmatales bacterium
CAAATATCATTTTAGATTGATCGTAGTCTATTGCAACAATATTTTGATTATCAATCAAGTTTTGTATCATATCATCAGGGTGAAAATCCGAACCTTTCGGATGTTCATATATAACATTGTTGACGTAAATGATTTCCCCATCAACTAATTTAACAATCTCTGGTGGAGAATTTTCAATGGATGGACACGCCATCATCGAGAACGATAGAATTATGGTAATAAAAAACAATACTATTTTTTTTGCTTTCATATTTATCTCCCCCATTAACCTTTCGTTCCGCTTCTACCAATACCATTCATAATATATTTTCTAAACATGAAAAATACTATAAGCAATGGCACTGTAACTAGAGCACTGGCCGCAATTTGTAAATTATACATCACTCGTCCGTTATCTTGAACAAAGGCGGTATCTCTTAAAGCGTTTGAGATCAACCAGAAATTCTTACCTTCTTGTCCTCCAACCCCAGTAATAATTCTTGGCCAAATATATGCGTTCCAAGAACTGAAAACATTTAAAATTGTAATTGTAAATATTGTTGGGCTAGCTATCGGAACCATAACTCTAGTTAAATATTTAAAGTCACTACATCCGTCAACTCGCGCCGCTTTATATAATGATTCAGGAATTTGTTTGAAGTTTTGTCTTAAGAAAAATATAAATGAAATATTTGTAACAAACGGAATAATCATCGCTACAAAATAATTGTTGGATCCCGTAGGCATACCTACCCAACCAAAACCATTCTTACTTACTGTAATAAAGTTCGTAATTATGTACAATTCCCCAGGTATCATCATCGTCATGATTAAAATTGAAAACAATAATTCTCTACCTTTGAATTCAATTCTAGCAAATGCATACGCAGCTAGAATGGTTGTAAAAATTGTTCCCACCGTAGAAAATATTGCAACAATTACTGTGTTTTTAATGTATAAACCAAAATTCAGCTCAGTTAAAACAACTTTATAGTTAACCCAATTCATTCTGGAAATACTTAGGAAGAAATCTGGGTTAGTTGATGTAGCACCAGAAAAGTCTTTTAAGGATGTTAATATCATCCAATAGAAAGGAATAATGATAATAAACGCCATCATTATAAGGAAGAAATAGGTGAATAGTAATATTGTAACGCGAACTGTCCTTTGTCTGCGAATACTTTGCTTGATGGATATTGAATATTCATCTAAATTACTGTAGTCTTCTTTTACCCTTTTTTTAAACGTTTCTTTGAATTTCTTTTTTACTGCAGGAATAATACTTTTGAAAAACTCTCTCGGATTATATCCTTTTACAAACTTAATCAGAACAAAGGTATTATAAATACGTAACCCTGCACTTATTGGATTGAAAGATAACAAATTTACAATCGCTTGAACAAACTTAGATCCAGCTACATAGGAATCAACCTCATATATTGTACGAGTTTTAACTTTTTTAGTATTAATAAAGAACATAGGAACAGATACTACGGTAAACAATACCGTGAGCGTTATAACATAATTCATTTGTCCCTTATCTAATGTCATTCCTAAAAACTC
>CAZUQS010000306.1:0-1526 GCA_964622615.1 uncultured Candidatus Izemoplasmatales bacterium
AAAGTCCATAAGGTGAAAATTTGCAGTTTACCCACCAATGAGGAAGGATCAAATTTTTTCCTTTCGACTTTCAACTTTCGACTTTCGACTCGAGTATTCTGAATGTAATGAAGAATGCTCTGACGGGTGTTACCCGCTACCGTTCTGCAATTCCCGAAAGAAAAGCAAGTGTCCGGACTTTCCTCCCCTCACCCAGAACAGTGCCAACAAATTAAAATTTGTTAAAATCATCATAAAATCTAAAGTTTATCTCAATTAAGTAAGACATTGTGATTACTATCTGAATGTTTGTGAAGCAAACAGCACTGTTCTGGGTGAGGGGTAACTATCCGATATAAAAGAACATAATATATTTATACCACAAATATTTATTATTGCCAAATTATTCACATTAGATATTTCACACCTATTTAGTAATGTAGTATACTATATTGTAATATGCCTCAAAAAAAGACTTTTGATAAAACTTTTGCGATTATAGTGGCTGTTTTGATAACGCTTGGTTTTTTTCTTTTTATTTCAGCTTCTTTAGGGTTGTTTGCTAAGGAAGGTGGAGCTCAATTTTCTTCAATATTTTTCAGTCAATTTGTTTTTGGTCTGGGTCTGGGGTTAATTTCTCTATTTGTTTTATCTAAAATCCATTATCGCAAATATAAGAAATATGCTTTTTATATTTTTTTTACTTCTCTAGTGGTATCTTGTTTAGTTTTTGTGCCTAGTTTGGGTTTTGAACACAATGGGGCTTATCGTTGGTTATCCATTGCGGGAATTTCTTTCCAACCAGCTGAATTTCTTAAACTAGCTTTTATATTATATTTCGCAACTCTCTTGTCATCTTTCAGACCTAAATTTAACCAATGGAAGTATAGTGTTCTTCCAATTGTTGGATTGTTGTTCTTGGTCTCTGTTATTTCATATCTACAACCTGATTATGGAACACTTATAATAATTGGCATCACTGCTATTGCTATGTTGTTTGCTTCGGGTGTTCGTCTTAAACACTTTTTTACTATAATTTCATTAGCGGTAGTTAGTGCTATTCCAATAATATATTTAAAACCATATATTTTACAAAGACTAGTGACTTTTTTTAAGCCAGATGGAGATTTATTAGGGGCTGGTTATCAAATTAATCAATCGCTAATTGCTATCGGTTCAGGCGGTTTTTTCGGAAAAGGTTTTGGTAAGAGTATCCAAAAATTTGGAAGTTTACCTGAATCAATAGGGGATTCAATCTTTTCTGTAACCGCTGAAGAATGGGGGTTTATCGGAGCATCTTTTTTAGTCTTGCTTTTCTTTCTGTTTACTTATCGTGGTTTGAAAATTGCTTCTCATTCAACAGATTCGTTTGGTGGACTATTGGCAGTGGGACTTGTTATACTAATAGCGTCACAATCTTTCATGAATATGGGTTCAATGTTAGGAGTTTTTCCTATAATAGGAATGCCTCTCTTATTTATTAGTCACGGAGGAACGGCTTTACTTTTTACTTTGGCCGAGGTGGGAATAATTTTGAATATTTCTAA
>CAZUQS010000307.1:0-1526 GCA_964622615.1 uncultured Candidatus Izemoplasmatales bacterium
TCAACATCACGTATGAAAATTGATTATCTAGATGATACCCGAAAAATTGAAATAAAAAATAAAATATTTATTCAGAATTCTGAAATTCATATTGAAAGTATACTAACATCGAATGGATTGACGGCTATTTACGTTCGAATAGATAAAAATGAATTTTCATTCAAAGCAACATACGATGGCCCATTAAGTTCATTATCGATAGGTAGCCCATTAGTTATCCCAAATTCAGTAAATCCTAGTGAATCTACTATCATATTTCCTACACATAACTTTGCGTTTATTGAGGATAAGGAAGTTGTTTCACTTGAGTCATTTTTAAGTAGTATATTATCTGGCTTTAAGTCATTAATGTAAAAATACTATATTTTGACACTACCTTAATATTTTAGGGGGGGATATTCGTCCAACAAAATCGTGGAAGTACATTAAAATAAAATAGATTTAAAAGAGGATTATATGGGGAGAAGATCAGGCTTTTCACAAAGAGATATAAAAAATTTACTTAATCATCCATACTTGATACCTCCTTCATTGGGTGGGGGCATTATCTTCTTTGGTGTTCTTATAGAAGACAGCAAAGTTATTACTTTAGGTATAATATTATTGATCATTTTATCAATAATTGTCATCTCTTTTTATTATTACATTGCAAAAGAAAATAGAATAAGAGTTCTAGCTGCATATCGTTTAAACCAAGAACGAATAGAACTAGAAAGAAAAAGAATAGAAAGACTTGGAAGAACAGGTTTGCAATACATAGATGGAATGAACGGTTATGAATTTGAAGAATTTCTGTATGCAAGATTCCTTTCGATGGGATATAAAGTAACTCATACTAGTAATTCGGGAGACTTTGGGATAGACCTTGTTTTAGAAAAAGATAATTCAAAAATAGGAGTACAAGCTAAAAGATATACTAACAATGTTCCCTATAAAGCTATACAAGAAGCATACTCTGGAAAAAATTTTTATGGGTGTAATGAAGCTTGGGTAGTTACAACAGCAAATGATTTTACAAAACAAGCAAAAGTTGGTGCTAATCAATTAGATATACGATTATTTACAAAAGATGATTTAGCTGAACTATTAGAAAAAATTGATTAAAAAATATATTTAAGTTATTCTCGTACTAATAACATAACGTCAAATTTTTGATCCATAAACGAGTTTCACTCAAGCCATATTAAGAACACTATATTCAGATTAAAAATATTTCTTTGATTTTTTTATTGCTTGTGAGTGTAAACATAAAATGGGTATATTTATGTTTTCTGAGTACACCAACACCCTTTTTTCAAGCTATATGGTTCACTCAACACAGAATGTGTGAGAGGACATAAAAGATTTTGTATCTATAAAAATGGAAGATTGCTATTGCATCTATCTAACGATACAACCAGTATTTTTCAAATAGGGGTTGAATTCCATCCTGGTGGATAATGACGGATTATTAAGTGTTTTTGTATTATTTAAACTGTGTTCAAGATAAATGTTGATTTGTAAAAAACTTATTGTGAAAAATTAAA
>CAZUQS010000308.1:0-1520 GCA_964622615.1 uncultured Candidatus Izemoplasmatales bacterium
GATACTATATTGCTTGCGGATATTCTGGACATGGGTTCATGTTTGCGCCTATTACTGGTGAATTGATTTCACAAATGGTATTACAAGAAGAACTAGACGATTATGCAAAAGATTTAAATATCAATAGATTCACCAATAAAACATTGACTGATTTTGAAGAATCAGTAGTATAAGAGAGGGAGTATATTTATGGCTATTTATGAATACCAAACAGAGAAGTTAACAGATTTTTCAAAACAAGAGAACATCAATCTTTATGAAGCAGCGCTAAAAAAAGTGAGAGGATATCTTGGAGAAGAATATCCACTGATCATCAATGGAGAACGGATTTTTACCGACAAATTAATGACATCATTGAATCCTTCCAATCACACGGAAGTCATTGGACATATTTCTCAGGCAACGTTAAAAGAGGCGAACTTAGCAATGGAAGCCGCTATTTCAACGTTTGATTATTGGAAGAAAGTACAACCAAAAGTACGTGCAGATGTATTGTTTAAAGCAGCTGCTATTATGAAAAGAAGAAAACATGAACTATCAGCACTCATGACATTAGAAGCTGGTAAACCATGGGTTGAAGCTGACGCTGATACTGCAGAAGCAATAGACTTCTTAGAATATTATGGTCGTCAAATGTTAAAACTAGATCGCATTGATGATGTGGTATTAAGCAGAAGAGATATTGAACGTAATGAGTACATATATATTCCTCTTGGAGTTGGAGCAATCATAGCTCCATGGAATTTTCCGTTAGCAATTTTAACTGGTATGGCTAGTGCTGCGGTAGTAGCTGGTAATACAGTGTTACTGAAACCAGCATCTACAACGCAAGTCATTGCTTATAAATTCGTTGAAATTATGGAAGAAGCTGGACTGCCTGCGGGAGTTATTAACTTTATGCCTGGTAGAGGATCCGTTGTAGGAGACTTCATTGTGAAGCATCCAAAAACTAGATTTATTTCTTTTACAGGATCAAAAGCAGTTGGATGTAATATCTATGAAAATGCAGCGAAAGTACAACCAGGACAAATTTGGTTAAAAAGAGTGATCGCTGAAATGGGCGGAAAAGACGCTATCTTAGTTGATAATGATGTTGATACTGATATGGCAGCTACAGCTATTGTAGGTTCTGCATTTGGTTTTTCCGGTCAAAAGTGCTCCGCTTGTTCTAGAGCTATCATACACGCAGATGTATATGATGAAATTCTTGAAAAAATAAAAGAAAAAACAGAACAAATCACATTAGGTAACTCACAGAACTTCAATAATAAAATGGGACCTGTGAATGATATCTTAGCATTTGATAAAATATCAGAATATATTGAAGTTGGTAAAACAGAAGGACGCTTGTTAACTGGTGGTGGAACAAATAAAGATACTGGTTATTTTATAGAACCGACTGTATTCGTAGATTTAGATTCTAAATCAAGAATGATGCAAGAAGAAATCTTTGGACCAGTATTATCTATCTGCAAAGTAGAAACCTTTGAAGAAGGGTTGGATGTTGTAAATAGTACGGA
>CAZUQS010000309.1:0-1507 GCA_964622615.1 uncultured Candidatus Izemoplasmatales bacterium
ATATCATAGAGGGAATTTAGTCTAACTTTATTTTCTAGTTCCATTTCATCACCTACTCAAAAAAGTCTGCAAACAAACCATATATATAGTCTTCAATATCAAAATAATCCAAGTCATTAAGGGTTTCTCCCAATCCAACAAACGAAATAGGAATTCCTAGTTTATTGCGAATCGCTAGAACGATACCACCTTTTGCGGTCCCATCCAATTTCGTTAAGATAATTCCAGTTACATCTGTTGCTTCCGAAAAAATCTTGGCTTGTGATAATCCGTTTTGACCTGTTGTAGCATCAATCACTAAATAGGTTTCAAAGTATTGATTATTGGTCTCTCTTTTAATAATGCGATTGATTTTATTTAATTCATTCATTAGATTAACTTTGTTCTGTAATCTTCCCGCTGTATCTACTAATAAAACATCTACTTTTTCTTCTTTTGCTTGTTTAATTGCATCAAATATTACGCTAGAAGGATCTGACCCAGCTTCTTTGCTAATCACTGGTACTCCAACTCGTTCTCCGAATACCTTTAACTGATTAATTGCTCCAGCTCTAAAGGTATCTCCTGCAGCTAGCATAACAGTTTTACCCTCATTTTTAATTTTATATGCAAGTTTTCCAATTGATGTGGTTTTACCTGTTCCGTTAACCCCAACAAATAAAATAACAGTTAGATCATCTTGGTTATACTTAATGTTTGTGTTTAAGATTTCATCCTTTAAATATAATTCAAACATCTTATCAACAATAATATTTTCCAAATCTATTGGTTTCACTATTTTTAATGTTTTAACGGCTTCTCTTAGGTTTTCAACGAATTCTACAACGGTATCAACACCAATGTCAGCCATGATAAATATCTCTTCTAATTGAGCGAACAAATCCTCATCAATACTTCTTGAATTCTGTAAAATACCTTTCAAAGAAGACAAAGACCCTTTTCGAGTTTTCATCATACCTATCTTATATTTTTCAGCTGTTCTTTTTCGCTCTTTTGACTGAAATAACTTTTGAAATAAACCCATTATTTCACCACCTTAAATTCATTTAGTATTATATCATATATTACATATATTTGATTAAATAAAAATTCGCTCCTATTTATAGAAGCGAATTCAGGAAGGGTAAGTGTTATATTAACACTTTCAGGGAAATGCAACTTTACGTTGCTCATTTATAATACCATATTCATCCAAAAGTGTCAATTGAAGCTTTTGTGAGGATTACTGTTTATAGCCACATTTTTCGTCAATACAATACACTTCACTGCTCTCATCAGAAACTAAGACATTACTGCAATTCGGGCATCTATCTTTCTCTACTTTTAAAGGTGAAATATATTTACATTTCGGGAAATTTGAAGATGCTAAGAACTCCTTGCCTTTGTTCTTTCCTTTTTTAGCTGTTCTTAAAACTAGTGTACCGTCTTCACATTCTGGACAAGACACTTTTGTGTCATACACTTCAATTTTTTCTTTATTTTCATTTTGTTTAATATATTTACATTT